>PHDM01000133.1 GCA_002840985.1 Bacteroidetes bacterium HGW-Bacteroidetes-17 | reverse complement strand
ACCAGGAAGATTGTTGGATTTAGTTGAATCGAATGCGGTCCGATTATCAGATGTTAACACTTTGGTGTTAGATGAAGCTGATAAAATGCTGAACCTGGGATTCAAAGAAGAAATGAACCGCATCTTAGCACTCCTTCCCAATAAGCGTCAAAATCTGTTGTTTTCTGCTACACTGAGTGCCGACCTAAACAACCTCCATGACATCCTGTTGCAAGATCCTTTGGTCATTAAAATAATATCCGAAGATGAAGACATCGAACTCATCGATCAGTCGGCTTATTTTGTTACAGATGAAAAGAAAGGCCCGTTACTTCGTTATATCATAAAAAGTAACAAATTATATCAGGTACTGGTTTTTACTTCAATGGTTCATCGGGCAGATGCCGTTGCAGATAAACTTCGTAAGAATGGAATCGATGCGGTGGCCATTCATAGTCAAAAAAGCCAGAATGCCCGAACTGAAAATTTACGGAAGTTCAAATCAGGTTATATTCGTGTATTAGTCACAACCGATTTGCTTTCACGTGGCATCGACATTGATTTATTGCCTTGTGTCATCAATTATGATTTACCCCGTTCACCAAAAGATTATATACACCGGGTTGGAAGAACCGGTCGGGCCGAATCAAAAGGTGAAGCCATCTCTTTTGTAAACCCCGATGATCAGGAACATTTTCGCATTATTCAAAAAAAGATGGGGAAGTGGGTTGATATGATCGATAGCGATAATATCAATTTACAGGGTTATTAAAAAGTAAGATCTAGGGCATTTCGACTTCCTGCCTGCCGCAGGCAGACGCTCAATGTCCTAATTAGTCCTTCTGAGCAAAAAAGCAATTTCAATTATTTGCCTTCAAGCTTTTCAATTTCGTCCTGAAATTATACCTACCTTTGCAGTCATTTTATAAAATTTAGCCTAAAACATATATATTCAGATGATTACAGTCGCAGACTTAAAAATACAATTTGGTAAAAGAATATTATTTCAAGATGTAAATTTAAAATTTACCGCAGGCAACTGTTATGGAGTAATTGGTGCCAATGGAGCAGGAAAATCAACATTACTAAAAGCCATCTCAGGTGAAATAGATTTCACCGGAGGACATATTTCGATGGAACCCGGCGAACGGCTTTCGGTTCTGAGTCAGGATCACTTTGCCTTTGACGAATTTACAGTCCTCGATACGGTAATGAAAGGGCACTCTGTTTTGTGGTGCATCATGCAGGAAAAAGATGCACTATACGCAAAACCCGATTTTTCAGAAAAAGATGGTTTGAGAACTGCAACATTGGAAGGTCAGTTTGCAGATATGAATGGCTGGAATGCAGAAAGTGATGCAGCTAGTTTGCTAGGCGATTTAGGGATAAAAGAAGAGTTTCACTATACCCTGATGAAAGACATGAGCGCCAAGCAAAAGGTAAGGGTTTTGCTGGCACAGGCACTTTTTGGTAAACCTGATAACTTATTACTTGATGAGCCAACCAACGATCTCGATCTTGAAACGGTGAGATGGCTGGAAAATTATCTTTCAAATTACGAGAACACCGTTTTAGTCGTATCGCACGACAGGCACTTTTTAGATGCCATAAGCACACATACCGTTGATATTGATTTCGGGAAAGTTCAAATGTTTCCCGGCAACTACAGTTATTGGTACGAAAGTAGTCAATTGGCCTTAAGACAGGTGCAAAAGCAAAACAAAAAAGCCGAAGAAAAGAAAAAGGAATTACAGGAATTTATCGCCCGCTTTAGCGCGAATGCTTCAAAATCAAAGCAGACCACCAGTCGTAAGAAGATGATCGAAAAACTTAATATTGAAGACATTAAACCATCAACCCGGCGTTATCCCGGTATCATTTTTAAACCCGATCGTGAAGTCGGTGACCGTATTTTGGAAGTCAGTGGTCTAAGCGCCAGTATTGAAGGTAAGGTTTTGTTTAAGAATGTAGATTTCTACACAAACAAAGGCGATAAAATTATTTTCTTATCAAAAGATCCAAGGGCCATGACAGCCTTTTTTGAAATTATCAATGGAAATCAAGAAGCCGATTCAGGAACTTTTACCTGGGGACAAACCATCACGACGGCTTATCTGCCTTTCAATAATTCAGAATACTTCAATTCGGATTTAAGTCTTTCCGACTGGTTGTGCCAATTCACCACAGATACCACTGAACTTTATATCCGTGGTTACTTAGGCAAAATGCTATTTGCCGGTGAAGAAATCCTGAAACCCGTGAATGTATTATCAGGAGGGGAAAAAATGCGTTGTATGATTTCAAAGATGATGCTTATTAACGCCAACGCTTTAATAATAGATACACCGACGAATCATCTCGATCTCGAATCCATTCAGGCATTCAATAATAATTTAATTAAATATCCCGGAAATATTTTCATGTCATCACACGATCATGAATTTATACAAACCGTTTGTAATAGAGTGATTGAGTTGACCCCAAAGGGAATTATTGACAAAATAATGGATTACGACGATTATATCGATGATGAAAAAATTCAGGCGCTTAGAGAAAAAATGTATCAATAAGCCTTGTTCACCTGATGGATTTCAAACTGTCAGGCTGTTGGCTGTTAGCTGTTGGCATTTAGCTGTTGGTTTCTGGCAATATGTTTAACTCCAACAGCCAACTCGAAAAAACCAATTAAACTTTAATAATTATCACTAAATAAACTAAACGCAGGTCAATACATCGTACTTTTGTTTTTACAATGGAAGTAAAAGAAAACACGAACAAAGAACAACCCAACAATCCATTACACGGAATACGCCTTGTGGATATTTTGGAATTTTTGGTTGCTGAATATGGCTGGGATGAATTGGGAAACAGCATTAACATCAATTGTTTCACCAGCAATCCGTCCATTAATTCCAGCCTTAAATTTTTAAGAAAAACTCCCTGGGCCAGAAATAAGGTGGAGAATTTGTATTTAAGATCGATTAAGAAGAAATAAAAGATATTAGATTTTAGACCGTAAACAAATAAGAACATTTATCTAAAGTCTAACTTCTATTTTCTCTTTCAGCAGAATCCACATCAAACTAAGTACTTACAGATGACAATCACTCCCAAAAAACAAAAAAACATACTCGATAAATTAAACATCGGGAAACTCAATCCGATGCAGGTAGAGGCACAAACAGCAATACTTACCAATTCAGAAATTGTATTGCTCTCTCCTACCGGAACAGGTAAAACGCTGGCTTCTTTATTGCCGATAATCAAAAAACTGAATGTAGATTCTACCGAAATTCAGGTATTGATTCTTGTACCTTCCAGAGAATTAGCTATTCAAATTGAACAGGTAATCAGGGAAATGGGTACAGGTTATAAAACCAATGCTCTTTATGGCGGACGTGCCGGCTCTAAGGATAAAATTGACCTGAAACATCGTCCGGCTATTTTGATTGGAACTCCCGGCAGAATTGCAGATCACATGCGACGGCAAAGCTTTTCTTTAGCTGAAATAAAAACGCTGGTGCTCGATGAATTTGACAAATCGCTTGAAATTGGTTTCGAAAAGGAAATGACACAAATTCTACAAGCCTTGCCGGAACTCAAGAAAAAGATTTTAACCTCAGCTTCAAATAAAGCTGAAATCCCTGAATTTGTTGGTTTGCATGAACCTGTTTATATTGATTATTTGAATATCGGAACTTCTCAACTTAAAGTTAAAACCATCATTTCCCCATCAAAGGATAAACTAAAAACGCTGGTCGATACACTTTGCCATATTGGCAACCAACCCGGAATTATTTTTTGCAATTTCAAAGATACCATCCAGTATGTAAGTGATTTTTTAACAGAAAACAGCATCGATCATGGTTGTTTTTATGGAGGTATGGAACAAAAGGATCGTGAACTGGCGCTCATCAAATTCCGTAACGGAACACACCAACTCTTGATTGCAACTGATTTGGCAGCCCGGGGCATTGATGTACCGGAAATGAAATTCATTATCCATTATCAGGTACCTCAAAAAGCCCATGAATTTATGCACCGGAATGGCCGGACTGCCCGCATGAACAGCGATGGAACAGCTTATATTTTAAAATGGGAAAATGAAAACCTCCCGGAATACATCACTGAATCTGAAGTTGTGGAAATTCAAAGAGCACCTAAACCCGCATCCTCAAAATGGAAAACCATTTACATAACTGGTGGAAGAAGGGATAAAATTTCGAAAGGTGATATTGCAGGTTTATTTTTGAAGCAGGGCAAACTAACACAGGACGAACTTGGAAATATTGAATTAAAACAAGAATGCGCCTATGTTTCTGTACCCGCATCTAAAGCAAAGCAATTGATTGAAGAATTGAATAATAGCAAGCTCAAAACAAAAAAGGTAAGGATTAGCGAAATATAGAAAAATCATTGTTTAATTACGAAAACATCACCTGTTAATAAATTGTTTGCCTTGACCAAACTCATAATTTGGGTATCAAAACAAAAGCATTTATATTTAGGATAATTTACTTCTTAAAAAAAATTACACCTAGTTATTGTGTATTTTTAAAACTTGAATATGAAGGATAGAACATACTAATTGATATTAAGATTTGGCATCATGATCAAAGAAACCGAAATAAAACTATTTGAATCGCAAAAAGTTCGCACCCATTGGGATGAAAAAAACGAAAAATGGTATTTTTCGATTATTGATGTCATTGAAATTCTGACTGAAAGTACCAACCCCAGAGATTATTGGTTTAAAATGAAGTTAAGGATCAAGACAGAAGACGGGTTTGAACTGTCGACAGTTTGTCGACAGTTCAAATTAAAAGCTGCTGATGGCAAAATGAGAATCACAGACGTTGCGGATACTGAAGTCCTTTTAAGAATTATTCAGTCAATTCCATCACCTAAAGCCGAACCGTTTAAACAGTGGTTGGCAAAGGTCGGTTACGAGCGTATGCAGGAAATTTCAAATCCCGAACAAAGTTTAAATAGGGCAAGGGAAAATTGGCAAAAGCTTGGTAGAAGCGATAAGTGGGTGCAGCAACGCATGACCGGGCAGGAAACCAGAAACAAATTAAGCTTTATTAAGTGATCTTAGAAAAAATTTAAAATGCAAACCTATATCTCTTTACTCAGGGGAATTAATGTTAGCGGCCAAAAAATAATCAAAATGGCAGCACTCAAAAAGATGTATGAAGATTTAAAGTTTATGAATGTTCAAACCTATATTCAAAGCGGAAATGTCGTTTTTCAGGCTTCTGAAACGACAAAAGAAGAGTTGGAAACTTTAATTTCTAATCAGATAAAATCAGATTTCGGGTTTGAGGTTCCGGTATTGGTTTTAGATACGAAAGAACTAAAAGAGATCATGGAACAGAACCCTTTTGCACTTGATCAAAACAAGAACAGTTCAAGTATTTACATCACTTTCTTATCATCCAAACCTGGTCAAATCGATCAAGAAATTCTTAGGCAAAAACAAGTAATAGGTGAAGAATTTATTTTAACGGAAAAAGCTGTTTATCTTTATTGTCCGAATGGGTATGGAAAAACAAAGCTTACGAATACCTTCATAGAAAACAGATTACAAGTTCGGGCAACTACCCGCAATTTGAAAACAACGAACGAACTTTTACGCATTGCAGAAAATTTATAAGATAAATAGCATGACCGAAGACTTAAAAATCAATACCGACCGCTTGTTTCTACGACCAATAAATCTGGACAATGTAGAGGATATTTTCAAATACCGATCGGATGCAGTAACTAACAAATATCAAGGCTGGATTCCTGAAACAACTCATGATGTAAGTGATTTCATCAATAATCAGGTTTCTGCTATAATCGATTTATATGACACCTGGTATCAATTCGTCATTATAAAAAAGGATGATTTGAAATTGATTGGTGACATTGGGATTCATTTTTTGGATAAAAATGAAAAACAAGTTGAAATCGGGATCACGCTGGATAAAAATTTTCAGGGAAAAGGCTATGCAACAGAAGCACTAAAACAAGTCATTAAATATCTTTTTACAGATTTAAACAAACATAGAATTACGGTTTCTCTTGACCCCAGAAATGTAAAGTCGATGAACCTGATTGAAAGATTGGGATTTAGGAAAGAAGCACATTTTAAAGAAAGTATTTTGAGTGACGGAGAGTGGGTTGATGATTTGGTTTATGCATTACTTAAAGAGGAATGGACTAAAGATATTTAATTCAATATTGATAAAGGTTGAGAATTTGAATAGTCAAATTCATAACTTTTTCAGATGAAATAAGATTACAAAAAAAGAAAGTTAATGAAAAAAAACATTGTACTTTTTGTCTTGCTGACTATCATGTTTTCTTCTTGTCATCATATTAAGCAAACATCTGATAATTCAACCCATTCCGGAAATCCAATATTCCCCGGTTGGTATGCCGATCCCGAAGGAATTATATTCAATAATGAATTCTGGATTTATCCTACCTATTCTGATGATTATGAGGTTCCTGATCGTTCAATTGAATTCTCCGAACTTCAACTAAAAGCTCAAAAAAACACCATCAACGAACAGTACCTCAAACAAACATTCATCAATGCTTTTTCCTCCAAAGATCTGGTTACCTGGGTAAAGCACCCTCATGTCCTTGATATTAAAGATGTGACATGGGCTTCTTATTCTATTTGGGCACCATCAATAATAAAGGCCAATAATCAATACTATCTATTCTTTTCTGCTAATGATATCCAAAACGATCAGGAATATGGTGGTATTGGAGTTGCAGTTGCTGATAATCCGGGTGGACCTTTTATGGATGCACTCGGGAAACCGCTTATTAATAAATTTTTCAATGGCGCCCAACCTATCGACCAGTTCGTGTTTAAGGACGATGATGGACAGATATATATGTATTACGGGGGATGGAGACATTGTAATGTGGTAAAGCTAAGTAAAGATTTATTGAATTTGGAACCATTTGAAGATGGACAACTTATTAAAGAAATCACCCCTGACAATTATGTTGAGGGTCCTTTTGTGTTAAAGCGGAAAGATAAATACTATCTGATGTGGTCAGAAGGAGGCTGGATGGGTCCGGATTACAGTGTAGCTTATGCTATTGGCGATACTCCAATAGGCCCCTTTAACCGAATTGGAAAAATCTTGCAACAAGATTCAACTATTGCAACCGGAGCAGGTCATCATTCGGTAATTAGCATTCCAAATACTGATGAACACTATATTGTATATCACCGTCGCCCATTAAATACAAAAGATCCACATCATCGTGAAACTTGTATGGATATGCTGAATTTTGACGAACGTGGATATATCAATCCAATTATTATGACGAACAGTGGCGTAAAAAAGCAAATATTGAAAACTAATACAAAATAGAAGATAAACCACTAATTATCAATTTGATGATCAACGATAATCAACATGCGGTAAAATTAACCGTTCAGCGCCGAATAGTAATTATTTCCCTGATACTTTTCATTGGTAAAATTGTGGCCTATTTCCTGACAAATTCTGTAGGAATATTGACTGATGCTTTAGAAAGTACGGTTAATGTGCTGACAGGTTTTATTAGCCTTTACAGCATCAGCGTTGCGTTAAAGCCGAGTGATGCGGATCATCCGTTTGGGCATGGGAAAATCGAATCCATTTCTGCGTCAATAGAAGGTTTTTTGATTTTACTGGCAGGTTTGATCATTATTTTTGAAGCAGTGAAACGACTCTTTAGTCCTGTTGAAATTCAGCAACTTGATACCGGTATTATCATTATTGCCATTGCTGGTCTGATAAACTATATTGTAGGTTATTTTAGTATTAAAACCGGAAAAAAACATCATTCAATTGCATTGGTTGCCGGGGGCAAACATCTACAATCCGACACTTACTCAACCATTGGATTAGTGATAGGTTTAATACTTCTGATGATAACCAAAATGGCTTGGCTCGACAGTGTCATTGCCATGATATTTGGGTTTATCATCATTTTTACCGGTTATAAAATATTAAAAGAAACTACGTCCAATTTAATGGATAAAGCCGATTTTGAAATATTGACGAAAGTCACCGAAATTTTATGGAATAATAAGTCGGATAAATGGATCGATATCCATAATTTAAAATTGGTTAAATATGGAGATGCCCATCATATCGATTGTGATCTGACCCTTCCCTGGTACATGAACATTGCAGATGCGCATAAAGAAAGCGATAGGATGACATCGGTAATTTCTGAATTCTATCCCGAAAATATTGATCTCACCATTCATACCGATGCATGTAAAACTGATTTATGCAAATTTTGTAATGTACAGAAATGTAACTATCGTGAACATGGTTTCGAAGAAGAATTAAAATGGACCGTTGAAAAAATTACGCAAAAATCAAAAAAAACAAATTAGATCATCTGGAACACTAAATAAAACACTATGAAGAAGATTGGGAATATTGAACTGACATATCTCAGTGTAGATGACTACGAAGAATTAAAAAAAGCGATGATTGCATCATACACAACTATGCCGAATGCTTACTGGAAAGAACATCAAATCCAATCGCTGATCGGTCGGTTTCCAGATGGTCAGGTGGTAATAAAGGTAAATAACCAAATTGCCGGATGCGCTTTATCTATCATTGTTGATTATGATAAAATTGACAAACATCATACCTATTCAGAAATCACAGGCGATTATACTTTTAATACACATACCCCTGATGGAGATATGCTGTATGGTATTGATATTTTTATCAAACCTGAATTTAGGGGTCTTCGCTTAGGAAGAAGGTTGTATGATTACCGTAAAGAACTTTGTGAAAGATTAAATTTGAAAGGTGTTGCTTTTGGTGGGAGAATTCCAAATTATCATAAATATTCTAATGAAATATCGCCAAAGGAGTATATCGATAAAGTAAGAAAAAATGAAATTCATGACCCTGTTTTTAATTTTCAGATATCAAACGATTTTCATCCTGCGCGGATTCTAAAGAATTATTTGGAAGGAGATGATGCCTCAAACGATTATGCGGTATTATTAGAATGGGATAATATCTATTATGACAAACCTGTAGTAACTACCTCAATCACAAAAAAGATTGTACGCCTTGGTTTGATTCAATGGCAAATGCGCCCATACAAAGATTTGGATGAATTATTACAACAAGCTGAGTTTTTTGTGGATGCGGTTTCCGGTTATCGTTCTGATTTTGCTTTATTCCCGGAGTTTTTTAATGCCCCCTTGATGGCAGAAAACAATCATCTTACAGAAGGTGAGGCGATTAGGGAACTTGCCAGTTATACCTCACGCATTGTCCGAAAATTTGCAGAATTGGCTATTTCTTACAATATAAATATTATTACGGGCAGTATGCCTGAAATAACAGACGATAAGCTTTATAATGTAGGATATCTTTGTAAAAGAGATGGAGCTATTGAGAAATTTGAAAAGCTTCATATCACCCCTAATGAAGACAATGTTTGGGGAATGGAAGGTGGTTCTAAACTCAATACTTTCGATACAGATTGTGGTAAAATAGGGATTTTAATTTGTTACGATGTAGAATTCCCGGAATTAAGCCGGCTTTTAGCGGATGAAGGCATGGATATTCTGTTTGTTCCCTTTCTGACGGATACCCAAAATGGGTATTCTCGAGTAAGAAATTGCGCACAAGCCAGAGCCATCGAAAATGAATGTTATGTAGCCATTGCAGGAAGTGTTGGAAACTTGCCAAAGGTTCATAATATGGATATCCAATTTGCACAATCAATGGTTTTTACTCCTTGCGACTTTTCATTCCCAACCAATGGGATAAAAGCTGAAGCAACCCCAAATACCGAAATGATTTTAATTGCCGATGTTGATATTGATATGCTCCGGCAACTCAATCAATTTGGCAGTGTTAAAAACTTAAAAGACCGTCGTAATGACCTTTATGAGCTAAAAAAAATATGATGATTATTAA
>PHDM01000132.1 GCA_002840985.1 Bacteroidetes bacterium HGW-Bacteroidetes-17 | reverse complement strand
GATAATCTTTTCCGCGACTGGCGGTACGAAAAATCAAATGATAAAAATGCATCATTTGTTCTAAATCATAAAAAATATTCGGGGAGTATTTTATTGGCCGGAAAGAATTTTGGATGCGGATCAAGCCGTGAACACGCTGCCTGGGCAATTTATGATTATGGTTTCAGGGTTGTGGTGTCGAGTTATTTCGCCGATATTTTCAAAAACAATGCCTTGAATAATGGCTTACTCCCCATTCAAATTAGTGCCGAAGAATTTGAGGTATTGATGAAAGAGGTAAGCAATGACCCTAAAACAATTTTTGAAGTTGATTTGGAAGAACAATCCTTAAAAATACCGGCTAAAAATATGCTGATTTCATTTGAGATAAATAGTTATAAAAAAGAGTGTCTGCTTCACGGTTATGATGATTTTTTATATCTGCAAAATATGTTAAGCGAAATTGAAAAATATGAACAGGACAGGGTAGCTGCTTTTTAATGAGGAGTGATGAGTTATAAATGATAAATGATAAATGATAAATGATAAATGATGTCTACTAACTACTGTCTACTAACTACTATCTTCTAAATAATTAATTGCTAAAAGCCAACAGCTAATAGCCAAAAGCAAAAAAAATGAATAATTTAATACAAATCATGGATACAACTTTGCGCGATGGCGAACAAACAACCGGGGTATCCTTTAACGACTCTGAAAAGCTCAGCGTGACCAGATTATTACTCCAGGATGTTAAGGTTGACAGGGTTGAGATTGCTTCTGCGAGAGTTTCGAATGGAGAATTTAATGCTGTAAAGCGGATAACCGAATGGGCCCGAAAAGATGGGTTTATTGACAAAATCGAAATATTGGGATTTGTTGATGGAATGGAATCTTTAAACTGGATCAATGATGCAGGAGGTCGGGTTGTTAATTTGTTATGCAAAGGTTCGTTAAAACATTTGGTTGGCCAGCTCAGGAAAACACCTGAGCAGCATTTCGCCGAGATCAAAGAATTTACTGAAAATGCCTCAAAATTGGGTATCAAGGTGAATGTTTATCTGGAAGACTGGTCGAATGGGATGAGAAGTTCACAAGAATATGTTTTGGATATGATGGATCATCTTAGCGAAGCTAAAATTGACCGCTACATGCTACCAGACACCTTGGGAATCCTGAACCCTGAAGAAGCTTATGCATTTTGTAAACAGATGATTGATCGTTATCCCAACTTGAATTTTGATTTTCATGCCCATAATGATTATGATTTAGCAGTGGCAAATGTGGTTGGAGCATTACGTGCCGGTATCCGCTGTTTTCACACAACGGTAAACGGTTTAGGTGAACGGGCCGGTAATGCGCCACTTTCAAGTGTAATTGCTGTTGTGCGTGATCAGATGAAAATGAATACTTCGGTTGATGAAAAAAAACTGAATAAAATCAGCCGATTGGTTGAAACATTCTCCGGAATTCGCATCCCTGCAAACAAACCTTTAATTGGCGAATATGTTTTTACCCAATGCAGTGGGGTGCATGCCGATGGAGATAATAAAGATAAACTTTATCGAAATGATTTAATTCCTGAACGTTTTGGGAGGCAAACCAGTTATGCTTTAGGTAAAACTTCGGGCAAATCTAATATTACGATGAATCTGGAAACGCTTGGATTGAGTCTTGATCCTGAATCATTGAAAAAAGTCACACAAAAGGTAATTGATTTGGGGGATAGTAAAGAAACTGTCACGATCGATGATCTTCCATTCATTGTTGCTGATGTGTTGAAGAGTAAATCAATTTCGAATCGGATTAAAATTCAGTATTATGTTATTTCTCTTTCAAAAGGATTAAAACCTTCAGCATCCATCAAAATTGATATTGATGATGAAAATTATCAGGCCAATTCGGAAGGGGATGGGCAATATGATGCTTTTATGAATGCCCTCAAAAAAATCTATTTGAAATTGAATAAGCCGTTTCCTCAATTACTAGACTATTCTGTATCAATTCCTCCGGGAGGTAGAACGGATGCTTTAGTTGAAACTGTAATTACCTGGCGCTTAAACCGTGAATTTAAAACCAGAGGCCTGGAGACAGATCAAACAACGGCTGCCATAGTGGCAACTGAAAAAATGCTGAATGTGATTGAGAATGGGTATAGTTAGAAGATGGAAGGTAGAATACATAAGATAGTAGACAGTAGTTAGTAGTTAGTAGTTAGTAGTTAGTAGTTAGTAGATAGTAGACAGTATTTAATTACATTGAACAAAAAACATCAATCATAAATTTCAAAAGACAAATAAAATTAATCTTTATAAAAGAACTAAGAAAATATGAATTTAAAAATAGCGGTCCTGCCGGGCGATGGAATTGGACCTGAGATTATTGCACAAGCCATAAAAGTTGTTGGGGCCATTGCTGAAAAATTTAAGCATGAGATAAGTTTTACGTATGGTTTGGTTGGAGCAGCAGCAATCGATCAATATGGAAATCCTTATCCTGAAGAAACACATCAATTATGCTTAAATGCTGATGCCATCCTTTTCGGAGCCATCGGTGATCCCAAATATGATAATAATCCCAAAGCAAAGGTCAGACCTGAGCAAGGATTACTTGAAATGAGGAAGCGACTTGGTTTGTTTGCCAATATTCGTCCTGTAATTTCATTTCCTTCACTCATTGAAAAATCCCCTTTAAAACGTGAAATTATTGAAGGTGTTGATTTTATTTGCTTACGAGAGCTTACCGGTGGACTTTATTTCGGGAAACCACAAGGACGATCGGAGGATGGTAAAACGGCGTATGATACGTGTGTTTACTCGGAATATGAGATCACAAGAATTATGAAGCTTGGATTTGAACTGGCTGCCAAACGCCAAAAAAAGCTTACGCTTGTTGATAAGGCGAATGTGCTTGCAACATCCAGATTGTGGAGAGAAACTGCCCAAAATATGGCCAAAGATTATCCGGATGTTTTATTGGAGTATATGTTTGTTGATAATGCAGCCATGCAGATTATTCAATGGCCAAAGCGATTCGATGTATTGGTGACGGAGAATCTATTTGGCGATATTCTCTCGGATGAATCAAGTGTGATTAGCGGTTCTTTAGGAATACTTCCTTCCGCCTCCATCGGAATTGAAAATTTCTTGTTCGAACCTATACATGGGTCCTATCCACAGGCAGCAGGGAAAAATATTGCAAATCCTTTAGCAACAATTCTGTCGACCGCCATGATGTTTGAATATGCCTTCAATTTAAATTCAGAGTCATCCTTAATTAAAGAAGCTGTGGAGAAATCTATTGTTGAAGGAATTGTCACTGAGGATATATCTAAAATTGGAAAGTCCTTTTCAACAAGTGAAGTAGGTGACTGGATTACAAAATTTATTAAAAACAAATAAATTCAGATAGGGTAAATCACTTTTATAAACTCTATAGTATGTAAATCGACACATAAATAAAAAATTCCAACGATTCATTATTAATTCGGCTTTCCGGTCAGGATTCATTTCCTGGCCGGTTTTTTTTATCTTAGCTTGCTAATTGCTTTCTATGAGAAAATACTATCCCGAACTATTGGTTTTTTTGCAGCTATCATTTATATCTCTTATTCTGATAAGTGCCCCCATTTTTAATCACCTAAACTTATGGCTTTTGCTGGAACTATCAGGCATGGTTGTGGTGATTTGGGCCGTTTATGAAATGAGATTGAGAAATATTGATATACGGCCCATCGTGAAGCAAAATGGGGTCTTGGTCACTTCGGGCCCATATTACTTGGTGCGGCATCCCATGTATTCAGCAACGTTGATGGTGATGATTGCTCTGGTTGGAGAATATTATAGCAATTTAAGGCTTGCTTATCTTCTGGCTTTACTGATTGTTCTTTTATTCAAAATTAAATACGAAGAAAAAGGATTGGTAAAGCATTTCCCGGCTTACATCGATTATATTAAAAAATCAAAACGTTTGATCCCATTTATTTATTAAATTTCCATGATCAAATTTCTAAATTAAATGCTCAGTTATGAACTCTTTGATAAAAAAAATGTTTCCATTGATGATCCTGTCGTTAGGATTATTGTTTACCGTTAGTTGTGTAAATACTCAGAATACGGAAAAAGAATTTAAATCTGTCCGGGCGCAGAAAGATACCATCGGTTTTGCACAATACCCCTGGCAAATGGATAGTTTAATGGCTCGTATCGACCGTAAAGGATGGGATAAAACTTCGGGTGATCCATGGAAAATGGCTATTTGTCCTCACGATGATTATACCTATGTTGGGAAATTATATCCTGAGGTTTTACAAAATGTGAAAGCTCCGACCGTGATTTTGATTGGAGTGGCACATTATGCAGCGGCAATGGGCATTGAGGATTCGTTGGTTTTTGATACTTATACGCATTGGCGAGGACCCTGGAAAGATGTTCCGGTTTCTCCGATACGGGAAGAGCTTTACGAATCACTTAAAGGAACGTATGCCATGATTAGCGACAGCCTTCAAAAAGTTGAACACTCGGTTGAATCAATGGTTCCATATCTGCAATACTTTAACCGTGATGTTTCGATCGTATCTATTCTTGTTCCGGCCATGAGCCTGAATAGGATGGAGGAAAGCGGAAAAGCATTGGCCGAAGCCATCAAAACCGTGGCAGATAAACATAACTGGAAATGGGGAGAGGATTATGCGATTGTTGTAACTACAGATGCCGATCATTATGGCAATGAAGATTGGGGCGGATTTGACCGTGCCCCCTTTGGTTGTGATGATGCAGGGAACCAAAAAGCCCGCGATCTTGAAGCAGAAATCATTGAAAATTGTTTAAAAGGAGAGGTAAACCCTGAAAATATCAAACGTTTTAGCGAATACACCTTGGATGCAAACGATTTTCATCAATATATCTGGTATTGGTGCGGCCGATACAGTGTTCCGGCAACTTTATGGACTACCTATTATTTAAATAATGCACAAACACTCCATGGTGAATTTATAGGCTATGCAACCAGTATTACTTGTGAGCATATCCCGGTTGATGATTTAGGGTTTGGACGGACAGCGATTGCTACTCCGTGCCATTGGGTTGGGTATGCAGCATTGGGGTATCGTTAATTTTTAGCTTAACCCTGTCTTTATGATGACAGATAGGTGCTCCGCTTGCTTTATTGTGTCATTCCGAACACGCCTGCCATGCCTTCGGCAGGTAAAACGGTAGGCAGGCGTAGTGAGGAATCTTTGCTTAAAATCAGCTGCTTTTAACCCTGCGCTGTAAGCACAATAAAATAAGGCATTTCCGGATGTTGCTGAACATTTGCTCAATTGTTGCTGTGACAAAACAATATTGTTGCTGAGCTTTGATGCAATTGTTGCTGAACATTTTCTCCGGAGATGCCTTTGCTTAGCACAGGGGTATGGATACCAGGCCTGCTGATTTCGATTTAATCGGGGGAATAAATCGTTAGGCGATTACACTTTTTCGAATTTCAGGATGGCCAACATGTCTTTCAATTCATTACCGGGCCGATAGTTGATGGTTGCTTTTTTAATTTGTGCTGAAGTAAGTTCTTCGGCGGTGGCGGCTCCTTCGCTATGCAGGCTGATGCTGAATTTTCCAAGTTTACCTAATACAACCGAACGGCCTGCTGCCAGATCTTTCATGATTTGTTCCAGCATTGAAATAATGACCGCATAGGTATCTGCCCGGCTCACGGTTGAATTGTCGGCAATTAATTTTGCCAATTCATCGATATCAACATTTTTACCACTTACGGCTGAGGCATAAAATCTTAGGGGTTCAGTTGGGCTTTGAGGATTTTTTTTTGCAATTGCTTTAAATGAGATGCTCATGATACGATAAGTTTTAATGAATAATTGGGTTGATTGCTTTTGTATGTAGAATACAAAGTGCTTTTAGCTTAAATACCCAAACCTGTAAAATGTCGCAGTTTTTTTTAAAAAAATCCTGAAAATTTTACGAACAGGGACTCAAAGGATGGGAAACAAGATGAGGATGTTGAATGATAAACCTGCAGGCTGCAAGCCGGTTCAAGGATTAAATAAGGCGGTTCCTGATCTTCGTGAACGACGCGTTGGGGCGCATGTTGGATTTTAGCTCAGTTCTTACTAACGGATGGCGGTATGGTTAGTTGCCGATTTCGAAGCACTTTCCTATCAAGTCACAACTACTTTTAATAAGAGCTGTGATGCTCGAATACGCACTACACCGGCAATTAACTATACCGCGTGTTATGAGTTCGCCCTTTTTTCTTTATCCAACTTGTGATTCTGAATATTGTCCTTTAATATTTGAAAGGAAGAATTTACCACATGAACTTGCTACTTTCATTTCATAGTAAACACTTTCTGGTACATCAAAATATTGCCAAATCGCACCACTTTTAAATTCAATTTCTAATGTTGAAATTTCAAAACCAAAGCTTCTAATCATTGATGATTCAACGTATTCTCTTTCCATATTTTATATTTTTTGTTGTCTGATTCTCGTTACAACTACCTTGTAGTTTTCTTCATTTTCGGGGTGTGATTCAAGCCATTTCTCAACTAATTTAGGGTCATCGCTTGTTGGTCTTGGAACATTTAGTTTTATCCTAACTCTTGAAGGTATTTTTATTGCCTCTCCAACTATTATTGCTTCTCCTGTACGTAAGGACGGTAACAAATCAATTAAACTATTCAAATTATCAGGAGCTGAATTTTTTACAATAGATTGGTCGCCTGAATTAGTAAGTCGTAATGCTATAAATGTTCCAACTTGTGCTAATATTGTTTCTGAAATTTCAGATGGTCGTTGTGAAATTACTAGTGCACCTAATCCAAATTTTCTACCTTCTTTAAATACTTTTTCAACTGCATCTTTTGAGTAACTGTTATTTTCGCCTTTATTTAAATAACTGTGTGCTTCTTCATAAGCAAGTAGAAGAGGTCTATTTTTACCAGTATATGTTTCTTGACGCCCCCAAAACATACTATCATATACAAACCGAGTAATAAGTCCAACAGTTATATCTAAAACTTCATAAGGTACTCCGCTCAAATCAAGTATTGCCAGTTTTTTATTACTGCCAATCCACTCATTTAAAAGATTATGTAAATCTTTAGCAGAAGTTGCATCTTTGTAGTCACCAGGATTAAAAAGAAAATCGAATCTTGAATCTCGAAGTCTTGAAAGTATTTTCTTTTCGTAATTATAAAATTCAATATGTTTAGACTTGAAAGGTGCTGTATTGTTTGTTGGATAAGGTGTAAACTGAGCTGGAATTAAATTTTCAATATCGCCAGCATTTATTTGTCTTGCAGTTGCTAATGTTTGGTCATCTTTATTTGATGTATCAAAAGTCGCATTTAACCACCAATTCATTATATGCCATAATTTTCTAGCACTAAATGGAATTGGAGAATCTGCTGTCACAAAATTTGGATTTACAATACCTGCTTTTAAAGTGCAATTTTCTTTTTTGAGATTAGTAACTAATTCGCGAAACAATCGATAATCTGGTTTTTGGTCATCTGTCGGTTTTGCACCAACAAGAAAATATGCCAGTTCATCAAAACTCATTAACCAAAAAGGAATATATAGAGGATTTGCAGTTTCATTTATTTTAAAAACTCTTGCATCAGGAAATGCACTTGGATACTCACCGTGTGGGTCAACTAAAATAACTCGTGACCCTTGATAATCATTTAAAATTGCCTTCAAAATACTAACAGTAGTATTTGATTTTCCACTACCTGTAGAACCTAAAATTGCACAATGTCTTAAAACAAGTTTATGCAAATCTGCATAAACACTAAGATTCTCAGATGATGAATGTTTGCCAATTTCAATTGAGCCAGAATCTTTTTTTCCATAAATATCAAAAAGGTCTTTTTCTATGACAATATGAACTTCATCATTAATTGTTGGGTAAGTTCCAATTCCTTTTTCAAAATCATCTTCTCCAATTTTTTCACCAACAAGTTGAACAGTTAAAAAGCGTGAACCAAAAGTATATTTCAGACTAATTTCATCAGATTTGCTTGGGGTATTACTTACCGATGATACAATACCATAAATGGTAATATTTCCAATAGGAATTTTTATAAAAGTTCCTATTTGCCCAATTTTATAAAGACGACCATTTATGATTGGAGCAGCTGAAGGAATGTCATTTGATACTTCAACTTCAATAGTTCCAGAATCTACACGTATTATGTGTCCTAAATATGTGATTTCAGTTTTCATTTTACGATTGATTCAATTGCTTCCTTTTTACCTGAATTGGTAATAAAAAAATTAACAAGTTCATTAAAATCACCTAGTTTAAATCTATTGTCACCTGTATTCCAAAATGAATCTGGCTTTTCATTAGGTTTCAAATCAGAGGCCGTATACTCCCATTCGCCAAGATTTCCATTGATAATAGCTTTTGTTGGACCAAAAACATTAAGATTCATATAAGATGAAGTTTGCTTGTGAAGATTTTCTACTTCTGAATCTTGAAAGAAAAACACTAAAGCAGTAAGCCTATTGTTTTGCCGTAAACAGTTAAATATTATTTCATTAATATGTTGGTCAGAGAATGAATAACCCGTAAAAACAAATAGTAATTCCCCACTTAATAAGTAATTCTTTAATCTATCAAAATATGCTATAAAAGGTTGCTTTTTTGATGAATCGTATTTCTCCTTTGATGGGTATATTACTAATTCATTTTCTTCATCTTTAATGTTTTCTATTTTTCCAACACGAATTATTTGTTGTGCTTTAGTTGTAGGGTTTTCTTTCCAAAACCAACTTAATGAACCATGAATCTTCCATAATCTTATCCAATTTTGGGTCAAATCATTTTTTGATACAAATTGGTCGATACTTTCTTGCCAAAAAAATGGTTCATATGAACCAACAAAACCATCGAAATAAGGTATCTGACTTGCTTCCAATGATTTTTCAATTATCAGATCGTAATTTGTTGTAAATATCTCCTTTGAAAAATCTCTATTCAAAAGACTTAACCATGCAAAGAATTTTTTTGTTTTTTCTATGTCTGCAACTTTTTCTTTTTCAGCTATGATGTCATAAATGATAGTACAAATCTCTTTGTCAAGCAATTTCGCTTTCGTGCCACTAACACCTTGATATTCTTTTGTAGTTTCGCCAGTTAATTCTCTAATTCTACGAATCTGATTCAGTATATCTTCAATGTTTACTTTTCTTGCAGTGATAATTGTTTCTAAATCAGTCTTTACAAGTTTAAAGTTGGCTAAATGGTCTCCTGTCAATTTGCTCTCAATTCCAGAAGTTAATTGTTCTACATTCGGAATATTTAAAGCACATGATGTCCCTGCTCCAAAAAAGAATCCAATATTTTTTGAATACGACAAATGAGTTTTTAATTCTCGAACTTCTCTAATTACATTTATTTTATCCATTGTCGTTTATGATTTAGTTTTCAATTTTGTCATTCTGTTGGTACTTGCAGTGTCTCTTTTATGGTGACGCATAACGTATGTATAAACGATATTTCTTTTATTTCATTAATATGCAGTGTCGGTTATACAACTGTTGAAGTTTTATAATTAGCACATCATCAGCGCGATCAAATTTTATGCTTGTTGTGTAAACGCCATTGCATTATATACTTCATTATGATCAAGCTGGCTTTTGTTGTATCGTTTTTATTGTTTTTTATATATACTCGGTTTATATAAGCCGAAATAAATTTTCAATATGTGGGAATTTTAAATTCTTTTGCGAGCATGTGCGGTGCCGGGCGGGAAAGAATTTGAATACGAATATAAACAAATTTTTGATAAATTGACATTTCAGGCATGAACGATGGAAATCAGCTGTTTGTTCATCATCCCAACATGATAAATCAAACGATGTTCACCTTCAGGTCTTCCTGGCCAAAAGCCTTTATATTTAGCTGTTCTGAAGAATTTTCAGTGCTCCGTTTGAATTTTGTCCGGCGTCAGATTAATTTTCACTATGATGTCTTTGTTTTGGGAACCATTCTTTTTAGGCATTGTTATGAATGGTCTATCAAAACAATTCAAATAGCATGATTATTTGGCAGTAAAGATCATTACATGATTATAGCTGCCGGCTTGAAGGTCATTCCAGTTCCAGCCATCATCTTTAATCAGCGACAATAATAATCTGCGTCTTGACTTGATCGTTTCGTAGGCTATATCCAGCGTTTCATCTTTAATCAGCGGTA
>PHDM01000131.1 GCA_002840985.1 Bacteroidetes bacterium HGW-Bacteroidetes-17 | reverse complement strand
TTATTGAAAAAGGATCCCTTGCTTGTAAATCCGGAATTCAGGGAAATGGCCCTCTTAAAAATTCTTTATGATTTGTACTTCATCTTTTCAGCAAATCATGCTTCCATACTTAAATTATTTGGTGAAATCGGCACCCGCTCCGGCAATTCTTACCATGCACAAATTGCTAAAAGTTTAGCGCAGCGACTAAATTACCTCCAACCCGGTACAAAAATACCCACTTATACTTTAAAGGATTTGGAAGGCAATAGTTTTACTATTCCTAATCAATCGAATCAAGCCACCTTTATTCAGTTTTTCACCATTCCGTGTAATGATTGTATTAGGGAAATGGATAGTATCGCGGTATTGTATCAGCATTATGCTAAAGATGTTCAATTTGTGAGTGTTGCGCTTAATACACCCAAAAACATTCTGAATGATTTAATCAAAAAATATCCGTGGTATTTTGTACTTACAAGTGATGTATTTAAGATTGCCGAAATTTATCAAATGAATACGCTCCCGGCATATCTCTTAATTGATGCCAAGGGTGTGATCAGACAAAATCCGGCTTTAGTGCCATGGATGGGATTCAGTCAATCCTTTAATTCTGAATTCAGGCACTAAACGCTTTTGTTCAGTGCTATTTCATCATCAATAATTAAGAATTTTAAACTATTTTTGCTTCGAATAAAATAGTATGAATTCAATTATAAATGCGTTTAAATAAATTCCGTGCTGACGATCTGTCATAGATTGCAATGAATTAGCTCAGGAATGATTATTGATCTAGCTGTTATTTAACTTTATAATTTACCCACAATGCTGAATGCAATAAAAAATTTACTTGGAACTAAATCTGATAGGGATCTTAGGGAGGTAACACCTGTTCTCAAAAAAATTAAAGAAGCTTATACCGGAATCACCAAATTATCCAATGATGAGTTAAGGGCGAAAACAGCTGAGTTCAAGCAAAGAATCAAAGATTATATCGAACCTGAAGAAAATGAAATCAAGGAGATAAAAACGCAAATTGATAGCGATACAGTATCAGTTGGAGAAAAGGAAAAAATGTACGATAATCTCGACAAACTGGAGAAGCTGAGCTATGATAAGAGTCAGGAAATTCTGTTCGAAATTCTTCCTGAAGCTTTTGCTGTCATGAAAGAAACTGCAAAAAGGTTTTCTGAGAATGAAAAAATTGAAGTTACCGCCACACAAATGGATCGGGATATGTCAGCGAAGCGGGATAGCATCAATATCGTAGGAGACAAAGCTTATTATAATAACAGATGGATCGCGGGTGGTACAATGGTTACCTGGAATATGGTTCACTATGACGTACAGTTAATTGGGGGTGTTATTTTACATCAGGGTAAAATTGCGGAAATGGGAACCGGTGAGGGTAAAACGCTGGTTTCAACACTGCCTGTTTACCTGAATGCTTTACCGGGCAAAGGAGTTCATGTAGTTACGGTGAACGATTATCTTGCAAAACGTGACGCTGAATGGATGGGTGTTTTATATGAATTTCACGGATTGAAAGTTGATTGTATCGATAAGCACCAGCCAAATTCGGAAGAAAGACGTAAAGCTTATTTAGCAGATGTTACATTCGGTACCAACAATGAATTCGGATTCGATTATTTAAGGGATAACATGACCAGTAATCCGGATGAGTTGGTGCAACGGCCCCATAATTTTTCAATTGTGGATGAGGTCGACTCTGTTTTAATTGATGATGCCCGGACTCCATTGATTATTTCTGGACCAACGCCAAGAGGCGATATCCAGGAATTTGATGAATTGAAACCCCCGGTACATAAATTGCATACTGCCCAAAAAACTTTAGTTACCAAAATATTAGCCGAAGCGAAAAAATTATTGGCAGGAACTCCCAATGCCGATGATGAGAAAAAAGGTGGAGAATTATTGTTCAGGGCCTATCGCGGATTACCCAAAAACAAAGCACTGATCAAGTTTTTAAGTGAACCCGGAATGCGTGCTTTAATGCAAAAAACCGAAAATTTTTATTTGCAAGAGCAGGCCAAACACATGCATCTGATCGATGACGAATTGTTTTTTGTAATTGACGAGAAACAAAATTCAATTGAAATTACGGAAAAAGGGATCGATGTGATGACGGAATCTTATCAGGAAGAAGACTTTTATTTGCTCCCCGATATTGGATCAGAATTGGCTGAAATTGAGAAAGAGGATGTAACTGAAAATAAAAAACGAAACAAAAAGGATAAAGTTCTTCGCGATTATGCCATCAAATCGGACCGGGTACATACCGTAAATCAGTTGTTGAAAGCTTATGCACTTTTTGAAAAGGATATTGAATATGTTATTATCGACAATAAAATTAAGATTGTTGATGAGCAAACAGGCCGAATTATGGAAGGTCGAAGGTATTCAGATGGTTTGCACCAGGCACTTGAAGCTAAAGAAAATGTGAAGGTTGAGGCTGCTACTCAAACATACGCCACCATTACTTTGCAAAATTATTTCAGAATGTATCGCAAGCTTTCGGGCATGACCGGTACGGCTGAAACTGAAGCCGGCGAGTTTTGGGACATCTATAAATTGGATGTGGTTGTGATCCCTACAAACAGGCCGGTTATTCGAAAAGACATGGAAGACCTGGTTTATAAAACTACCCGTGAAAAATTTAATGCAGTAATCGATGAAATTGATAATTTGACTAAAGCAAAAAGACCGGTACTCGTGGGAACTACCTCGGTAGAAATTTCTGAATTGCTGAGTCGAATGCTTACCCGTAGGAATATCAAACACAATGTATTAAATGCCAAATTACATCAAAAAGAAGCAGATATTGTTGCTGAAGCAGGTTTGCCCGGAACGGTTACCATTGCAACCAACATGGCTGGTCGGGGTACCGATATTAAGCTTGGAAAAGGGGTGCAGGAAGCTGGTGGTTTAGCCATTATCGGCACCGAACGCCATGATTCTCGTCGGGTTGACAGGCAGTTGCGTGGTAGGGCAGGTCGTCAGGGTGACCCGGGTAGTTCACAATTTTTTGTTTCTCTCGAAGATGATTTGATGAGAATGTTTGGATCCGGTCGGATTGCCAATATCATGGATAAACTTGGACTAAAAGAAGGCGAAGTTATCCAACATTCAATGATTACAAAATCGATCGAGCGTGCCCAGAAAAAAGTTGAAGAGAATAACTTTGGGATCAGAAAAAGACTGCTTGAATATGACGACGTAATGAACAGCCAACGTGAAGTGATTTACAGGAAAAGACGACACGCCTTATTCGGTGAACGCTTAAGCGTAGACATATCAAATATGATATTTGATGTAGGCGAACAATTAGTTTCAGAATATCAGTCGGTTGGTGACTATGAAGGTTTTGAAATAGCCCTTCTTAAATCATTTGCATGTGAATCACCATTTGAAGAAAAAGAATTTTTATCATTAAAAGCTGATGAGGCCAATGCTATTTTATTCGAGAAGGTATATGGTTCATATGAGCAAAAATCAAAAAACATTGGAGAAAAAGCCTATCCGGTAATAAAGGATGTTTTTGAAAAAAATACACATTACGAAAATATTGCCATACCGTTTTCTGATGGTCGTAAAACCATGAATGTTGTCGCAAATTTAAAGCGTGCATATAACGATGGCGGACGTGAAGTAGTTCTTTCAATGGAAAAAGGAATTTCGCTTGCCATGATTGATAACTCGTGGAAAGAACATTTAAGAGAAATGGACGACTTAAAACAATCGGTTCAGAATGCAACTTATGAACAAAAGGACCCATTATTAATTTACAAATTCGAATCATTTGAATTGTTTAAAACAATGGTTCAAAAAATAAACAATGATATTGTTACCTTTCTTACAAAAGCAGATATTCCTCTTGTTGATTCCAGAGGCGTAAGTGAGGCCCACATTGGAAAATCTGATAGGAGTAAGTATAAAGAGGAACGTAAGGACCTGCTTTCAGAAGCACATAGCGATACTCAACAACAATCTGTTACCCAACCTGTAAAAGTTGAGAAAAAAGTTGGGAGAAACGAACCTTGCCCATGTGGAAGTGGGAAAAAATACAAACAATGTCATGGTAGAAATGCATAATTTTTGTATTTTTATAGATCAATGACAAGAATTGTAAAAATAACACTTTTGTTTTTCATTGTTTTTGCAATGACAAGTAGTACTTGTTACAAGAACAAACCATTTGATGAAGAATCATTTGTTTACTCTAATGTGGAAGATATCATTTATCCGCCCGATGAATTCCAATTGTTTTTCAATTTACGGACTTTCAATAACTATGAAGGGATCATCGTATTTAAGAATAATTCAGTTTGGGAAGTTGAAAAAGTTACCGCATTTAGTACGAAGTTTTGGATCGAACGTGAATATCCATTATATATTGCAACTCTTGATTTTGGGCAACTTGGAGTAAATAAGTATCTAATTGGATTTGCCGCAGATACTACATATCATTTCTGGGCGAATAATAACTCATTTATTGAACCACGAAATCTTTTCGTACGGTTTAGAAGGCTTGATAATAATTATGAAACCTTTGATCCTAAATTCTGATTCAATTTTCATACATTGCAGTATTCAAAATAATTGATGAACATAAAAAATTCAAATTTTGGCATTTTATGAAATATAAAAGAATTCTTTTAAAGCTAAGTGGGGAATCCTTAATGGGTGCTCAACAATATGGCATAGATCAAACACGATTAAAAGTATATGCTTCAGAAATTGCAGAAGCAGCAAGTATGGGAGTTCAAATTGCGATAGTTATTGGCGGAGGAAATATCTTTCGAGGCATTCAGGGTACCGGGCAGGGTTTCGATCGTGCACAAGGCGATTATATGGGAATGCTTGCCACCCTAATCAACAGTTTGGCTCTTCAGTCGGCCATTGAGGAGCAAGGAATAAGCACCAAACTTTTATCAGGTTTGCCAATCAACCCCATTGCTGAACCTATGTCGGGAAGAATAGCTAAGGAATATTTATCAAAAGGCACTATCGTGATTATAGGAGGTGGAACTGGAAACCCTTATTTTACTACTGATACCGCCTCTGCTTTAAGGGCAATTGAAATTAATGCCGATGCCATTTTTAAAGGAACCCGGGTTGATGGGGTCTATGATGCTGATCCTGAAAAACATCCGGAAGCTAAAAAGTTTAAAAATATTTCTTTTGATGAAGCGTATCAAAAGCAATTGAAAATTATGGATCTGACCGCTTTTACTTTATGTAATGAAAATAAAATGCCAATATTTGTTTTCGATATGAATACTAAAGGCAATTTGAAAAAAGCCTTGATGGGAGAAGAAATCGGGACAATCGTAAAAAATTGAACATGATTAAAAGATTTTCTATTTTTGCCACTGCAAAATAATCATTAAGACTAAACTTATGAATGAAGAAGTACAATTTTGTTTAGATGAAGCAGAAGAGAGCATGCAGAGCGCGATGCTTCACCTCGAAAAAGGATTTCAAAAAATCAGAGCAGGAAAAGCGAGTCCGCAAATGCTCGATGGCGTAATGGTCAATTATTATGGTGTACCTACTGCAATTGCTCAAACTGCTAATATTAATACTCCTGATCCAAGGCAAATCATCGTTCAACCATGGGATAAATCTATCCTTCATGATATCGAAAAAGCTATTCTGGCTGCAAATTTGGGCTTTAATCCTTCAAATGAGGGCGAAGTGTTAAGAATCCTTGTGCCAGCCATTACTGAGCAACGAAGGCTAGAGCTTGTGAAGCAGGCTAAGGCTGAAGCCGAGAAATCAAAAATTAGTATCAGAAGTTCAAGAAGATCGGCAAATGAATATATCAAGCAGTTAGAAAAAGAAGGACTAGATGAAGATGAAGCAAAGCGAACGCAAGATACAATTCAGGAGCTTACGAATAAATTTATCGAAAGGGTTGATAAGCTTATGGATTTAAAAGAGAATGACATTATGAAAGTATAAAACCTCGAAAGAGGTTTTTTTTATATCTTTTCGGTTAGCTTTTGCACGATCCTGGATTGGCTTAAAAATTCTTTGGCAACAATCCTGATCACGGTATAAGATGGAATAGCCAGCATCATTCCTGGAATACCGGCCATACTGCCTGCCATGATAATTACAATAAATATCTCAATGGGCCTGGCTTTTACACTATTTGAATAAATTAAGGGCTGAAGTAAAAAATTATCAAATAAATTGGCAATTGCAAATACCCCAACAATACCGAAGGCAAGAAAATCAATATGGTCATAAACTCCCATATTAAGTGATGTTGTAATTCCAAAAACAACACCTACTGTCGCTCCGATAATTGGACCCAGGTATGGAATTATATTCATTAATCCGCCTAAAAACCCGATAATTAAGGCTCCTTTTATCCCTAAAATGGATAAGCCGATCGTTATGAGTACCATCATTGATATTACTTCTAACATCAAGCCGATAAAATAACGTGTTAAAAGTGATTTAGTTTGAGCAAGGATACGTTTAACCTTATCGGTATATTTTTCAGGGCTCAACAAAATTATCATATTCTCAAACATTTTTTCTTCACGAAGAAAGAAGTAAGTTATAAAAAGAATGGAAAATAAAGCCATGAACAATGCACCGGTTGTGCTTAATAGGTTTTGTGCCACACTTGAGAAGGTGGCAATGTTAACCATCGATTGAATTTGTGTCTCAATAGCCCCTTCAATGGTTTTGTCTCCCGTTAAAACATTATAATGAGCGAGCGTTTCCTTTAGTGAATCAATAGGTTCTTGAAAATAATTTACCAGTTCAGGAATATTCAGGTTTGAAATCATTTGTGCTTGTTCAAGGATTAGCGGAGTGACAAACCAAATAAATCCTATAAAAGCAATAAAAATAATGAGCAGTGCCATTAATGCACTTAATCCGTGGGGCATTGAAAATTTCCAGAACTTAATTTTATCAAAGCGACGAACAAGCGGATGCCCGATCATTGATAAAACGGCAGATATGATAACATAGATGACAATATTCGAAAAATACCAAATCATAAAAAGGGTTAATAAAAACCCAAATGCTGCAAAAAAAACCCGATATTTATTGTTCATATTGTAATTTTATATGAGGATACTAAAATAGTAAAAGTAAAGGTATAATAATTTTTTTTCTCGTTACCACTAGAAACTTAAAAGCAGCTTTTTCGATGACAGAGCCCATGAATTTTATTCAAAAACTAAAGAAACGCTGGGGAATCCGATCAGGTCTTCAGGTTATAATCATATTGATCGTTTTTTCGTGTACCGGATTTTCTGTACTGTACGTTGAAGAATTAATTTTGAAATTAATTAATTTGAATCATTCAAACAATTGGTGGGTTGCCATCCTGATTTTTATTTTAATAACCTTGCCACTTTACAATGCTTTGTTGTTGATATATGGATTTATCTTTGGACAGTTTAAGTTTTTCTGGAATTTTGAAAAACGATTTTTTGGAAGAATGATAAGCTTATTTGGTAAAAAAAGTTAAGCCTGTCGATAATATTTCAATTGCATTTTTTCGCCATCAAAAACGGCATAACTAAAATTGGTGATCCAATCGCCTAAAACAATTAACTCACAATTATTTGTTAAGGGATGCTGAGTTGGAATGTGCATGTGCCCAAAAATGAAATAATTGATGTGAGGGAATTCTTTCAGTTTATCAGTACTATAAATATAGAGCATTTCTTTTTCGAGCGGGATATTGTTTTCAGGTTTACCATCTCGTGCAATATTTGCAATTCTGCTTTTTTTAGAAAAATATAATCCCATTCTGGTTCCCAAATCGGGGTGCAACCACTTGAACAGAAATTGATTTGGTTTAAACTCAAATACTTTTTTAAGAAATTTATAGCCCTCATCTCCCGGGCCAAGCCCGTCTCCATGAGCTAAATAAAACATTTTTGAACCAAACTGTGTAATGATAGGTTCGCGATGAAGTTGTATGTTTAATTCTTTATTCAGATAATTGAATGCCCAAATATCATGATTGCCTTTGAAAAGATGAATTTGTATTCCTTTATCACTGAGTTCTGCCAGTTTTCCTAAAAGCCTGACATAGCCTTTTGGAACAACTGTTTTGTATTCGAACCAAAAATCGAAAACATCGCCCATTAAAAAAATGAGGGATGCATCTTCCTTAATTTCATCAAGCCAGGAAACCAATAGTTTTTCACGTTTCAGGCTTCTTTCGTAATCAGGAACTCCTAAATGAAAATCCGATGCAAAATAAATTTTGCCTTTGTTTTTATATTCGATGTTTTCAGAAATTTCCAAGTTGAATTTTATTTATTGCAATGTTACTAATTTCATCTGACCTGATATAATAAATCAATTCCTGAATAAAATAATGCCAGTTTATAAGGCTTCTAAAAGTTCTTTTATAATAACGGTCATTTTAGGTTCGGCTATGCTTGCTGCATCGATTACCTCCTGATGAGAAATTTCGACAATTTTACCTTCAATTCCGAGATCAGAGATAACTGAAATGGCAAGGCAGGTCAAATTCATGTGTCGGGCAACAATCACTTCCGGTATTGTAGACATCCCAACTGCGTCGGCTCCAAGGGTATGGATATATTTATATTCTGCGGGAGTTTCAAATGTAGGACCGGAAACCCCAGCATAAATTCCTTTTTGGTACTTAATATTGTGATGACGCGCAATTTTAGTTGCTTCTTTAATTAAGTTTTTGTCATAAACCTCACTCATATCCGGAAAGCGAGGGCCCAATTCTTCGAAGTTTTTTCCGATTAACGGGTTAGGCATCAGGTTAATATGATCGGTTATCAGCATAATGTCACCTACCTCAAACGAAGGATTAACCCCTCCACTTGCATTTGATACGATCAAAGTATCAATCCCTAGAGACTTCAACACGCGCACAGGGAAAGTAACTTCATGCATTGTGTAACCTTCATAATAATGAAAGCGTCCCTGCATTGCCACAACATTTTTCCCGCCTAAAATTCCAAATATTAACCTGCCTTGATGACCCACAACTGTTGATACGGGGAAATTTGGAATTGATTCATATGGAATAATGTGTTTTATTTCGATTTCATTTACCAACCCTCCTAAGCCGGTTCCAAGGATGATCCCCACTGTTGGTTTATGATCAAATTGGCTGATTATATAATTTACTGTTTCCTGGATGCGTTTTAACATATTCTAAAATTTGATTATTTATTTCAGTTTCACCTCCTGCATGAAATTTAATTTCAATGGGTGTGTAATATACTGGTAATTCACTTATTTGTTTAATTAAATCAGTTTTAATAATGCGCATGGCATCCTTCTCAGTCGTAATAATTATTTTATTCCGCGAAAAAATTTCAGCATAGGTATGTTTTATTTTTTCAATATCCTTTGATGTATACCTATGATGATCAGGGAAATTCATGGTAATTAATTCACTACAAAACGTTTTGAGATACTCTTGAAGCGGATATAAATTCGCAATTCCTGCAAAGAGTAATATTGTATTGTACCTGGCTCTTTCAGTTATTTGTTTAACTCCTGGAATTGGTACGAAATCACCATTTTTTACATATGAGAAATATAATTTTTGGTGCCTAAGCGGTTTAATCAACTCCGTTATCCTGCGCTTGGTGATGGGTGAGAAAACAGAAAAAGTTTTGGTCACAATAATAATGTCAGCCCTCTTGAACCCTGATCTGCACTCACGAAGTGTACCAGTTGGTATTGGGTAATCATTTACAAAAAGTTTATGATAATCGGTTAATAAGATGGATAAGCCTGGTTTTATAAAACGATGTTGATAGGCGTCATCAAGCAATATGCATCCTAGTTTTGGAAATAAATTTTTTAGGATTTTAATACCTCTTCTGCGATAAGCATCAACACATACTTCAATTTTATCAAATTTTTGTTTATATTGAAGTGATTCATCACCAATGTCAAAGTAGGTTGATTTTTTATTTGCAAGAACGAAGCCAGATGATTTACGTCCATAGCCACGACTTAATGTTGCAATTTTAAAATTATTTTGAAGCAATCGAATCAGGTATTCAATATGAGGTGTTTTCCCCGTTCCGCCATACGAAAGGTTTCCAACAGAAATAATAGGAATATTGAAACTCTCCGAAGGCAAAATGCCCCAGTCAAAAAGTTTATTTCTGAAGGTCATAAAGAACCCATATAGACAAGCTACCGGAAATAAAATTATTCTGATGATGTTCACAGCTTAAAATTACAAA
>PHDM01000130.1 GCA_002840985.1 Bacteroidetes bacterium HGW-Bacteroidetes-17 | reverse complement strand
TTCTCTGCAATCTCTTTATTTGATAGGCCCTCAACCACCTGATGAACAATTTCCAATTCTCTGGAGGTTAAGTTATCATTTTTTGAAATCTTAGATTTGTTGACCATTGACTTTAGAATGGTATCTGAAATTCCTTTGTTAAAATAATTCTCACCTTTAGCTATAATGTTGATCGCTTGGAGAAGCTCATTCATGCTGGTATCTTTGGGTAAATATCCATTTGCTCCTGCATTTAATGCTTTTGTGATGAACTCTTCGTTTGAATGCATGGAAAGAATTAAAATGTTGATTTCGGGAAAGTTTTCGGAGACATATTTTGTGATATCGATTCCGGAAATGTCAGGCATCGAAATGTCGGTAATAATCAGATCAGGTGAGTTGGATTCCAGTAATTTATATAAATCGTTTGCATGTCCAACTTCGCCAATAATCGCTATGTTTTCTTCATCTGATAAAACCGATTTGACTCCATCTCTGAACATTTGATGATCATCTACTAATATGACCTTTATTTTTCCCATAGCATAACTTAAATTGGAATCCCGATTTTTATTTTAGTTCCTTCTTTTTTGCTCGTAGTAATATCAATTTCACCATTTAACAAATGTACTCTTTCTTTCATGTTTGGAATTCCGCTCCCGCATAATTTCCTACCCTCTTTATAACAAAATCCGGAGCCATTGTCCGAAATATTTAAATACACCCTTTCTGCATCTGCGATTAATTCAATTTTTGCAGATTTTGCATTAGAATGTTTAATGATATTACTTAATGCTTCCTGAGAGATCCGGTATAGATAAGTGTTTATCTTATCTTCGACTTTGATTGAAAATTGTTTATGGTTGAATTCTACCGCAATTCCTGAGCTGTCCGAAATCTCACGGCATAAATTTGAAAGTGCATCAACCAAACCAAATTCATTTAATATAGCGGGCATTAAATTATTGGAAATGCTTCGAACCTCATTAATAGTATTGGCAAAAAGTTCCTGAACTTCAGCCATAATTATTTTTGTCCTTTCAGGAGAGGAAGTAGCAGTACGTTCCAGTCGCATCTTAATTGCAAGAATTGACTGTCCGAGCCCATCATGCAACTCCCGCGACAATCTTTGACGTTCGAGTTCTTGCCCATCGATCATGGAACTCACGCGCATCGATCGCTCTAATTTTAAGTTTTCCGTCTGTTCTTTAATCTTCGCCGACATTTCATTAAAAGCATCTACTAAACTTCCAATTTCATCGTTGCTAACAATATCTTCGACGATAACATCATAATTTCCATTTGTAATATTTTGTGCCGCATGTTTCAATTTAACAATGGGCAGGCTTATTCGTTTCGCGATGATATAGACAAAAGCAAACAAAAGCAGCGACATCAGTACGCTTAAATAAAGGATATTATTTCGGATGGAATCAATGGGGATCATGGCTTCTTTTTCGTCAATCTCTGCCAGAATGGCCCAGTTAAGAATGGGAATATCTACTTTGCTGTAAGAGCTTAAAACCGAAATATCCCGATAATCCTTGATCACCTCTGTACCCGTTTCCCCATTCAGCGCTTTTTTAAAACCCGTAGTCCGGACAAAAGTCTTAAAAATCGAATTATCCTGAAAACGAGAGGTGCTGCGCATCAGTGAGTCGCTTCCTACAAGATATGATTCCCCCGACTTTCCTAATCCGTTGTGAGGATTGTTTTCGTACATGATAGAATTGATGGCATCAATATCTATTTCAATGACAACCGTGCCACTTTGATTCCCTGAATTATCTGTCACCAGTGTTCCGATGAATATACTTGGAAGATTTGTTGTTGAATCCAATTTGTAATCTTCAATTGAAATGCCGGGACTGAGGTTGATTTTTTGGTACAGATTATTGATGGGCAATTGCTCCACCGTACCATAATTCATTAGCGTTGTTTCATTAAATAAGGCTATAAATGATACAGCTTGCCCTGACTGATTTATCACAAAAAATCGTTTATAATAATTAGCCGATAAAAAATGTTTTCGTAAAAAATTGTCGTATTCCTGCTTTATGAGTGTATCATTATTCTGATTCGGCAAATTATTATTCAGCAGTTGAATGATATTTTTCACATCTTCCGATTTTGAAACGAGGTTGACATCCAACATGCGGTCCTCGAAAAATCGTTCAATCCTGTATTTTTTTTCAATCCGTAAAGAAGTTAATTGATCAAAGGTCCTTTCTACCAAAGCATCTTTCGCCCGATAGTAGGAGTAAGACCCTACTACGATTACGGTAAAAATATTCAGTAATAAAAAATAGATGATTAATTTCCTTACAATGGAGGTCGTTTGCTTCATCTCAATTTATTGATTGACAATTACGCAAATATAGAGAAAGTAGCAAATCCGGCAATCTAATTCTATTGTTTAGATTAAAATGTAATTAGAATTAATTGGGATTCAACCCAAGGTTAGGTTGTATTGCATGTTGTTTGACCTTTACCGGGCAATTCTCAACAGGACAGTTTTGGGCAGGCTCCTTATGCTTATTATTGCTGGCAGGTTCCCAACCCATTATAAGGTATAATACAAAAAATCCAACAACATAAGCTAGGATTACATGCCAGCCTTTTTTTATCCATAATGAAACATTACGGGCTTCAGGGAATTTGTTTGTAATAGCAACACCTGCAGAGGATCCAAACCATATCATTGATCCACCAAATCCAACTGAATAGGCCAATATCCCCCAGTCGAAGTGACCTTGATCAAGGCAAATCTTTGTTAAAGGAATATTGTCAAATACAGCGGATACAAATCCCAGAATAAAGGCAGTTATCCACGATGCATCCGGTAAGGTTTCAACAGGCATAAACGAAGCGGCTGTTACCAGACAGATCAAAAAGATAGATCCTTTTAGAGAAGATGAAACCTCATGCCAGGGCATTTTTTTGAAGAAGGTACCCAAAATTATGGCTATCCAGACACCGAGTGCCGGCATGTCATAATAAATATTAGATAGAATTGCCCCCACAAGAATCAAGATCACTATTCCCAACCGAACCCAATCTATTTTAACACCAACTTTTGCGTCAGATGTAATCCGCTGATATTTATCTTGCTGATGTGAACCGAACCAGGCAATAATAAGCAAAGCAACAAATGCAGCAATGAAAGCATGAAGTACATTAAAGGCAGATACCCCATCAATCCACATCATGGTGGTGGTGGTATCACCGATTACACTCCCTGATCCTCCTGCGTTTGAAGCAGCAACTAAAGCTGCAATATAACCAATGTGTACCTTGTTCTTGAAAACGATCAAAGCAATGGTTCCCCCAATCATGGCAGCGGCAATATTATCAAGGAAGGATGATAATATAAAAACAAATATCAGAAGTACAAAAGGACCTTTCCAGTCGTTCGGTAGGTATTTAGGAAGAACATCTGGAATTCCTGATTCTTCAAAAACTTTGGCTAACAAACTAAAGCCAAGTAATAAACCAAATAAGTTGACCAGAATTCCCCATTCACCCTGGCGCAACTCCTTGTTTGTTAACTGTTCGATGATAGAATTGTGACCAAAAAAATGCTCGATGAATGGAAATCCAGAGATAAAAAACAGTTTATACAGAATAATGGAGGTGAGTCCAATAATTGCTACCCGGAATGTTTTATGATGAAACAAAGCAACCCCTAAAAGGGTTAATGCAAACAGAAAGAATTCAATGCGAATGCCTCCTAGCGTAATGATTCCTGACTGGTTGTTTGAAAATGCAAATAGGGGAGTCAACACAATGGCTGATAAAACAAAAAGCCATTTAGTGAAATTTTTGGCCATTTGAGAACAAAAAAAGAAATTGATGGTTCGGTTTTATCTTTCAGCTATTCCTAATCAACTTAAATAGGATAGTAAATTCCTTTAAATAAATCAGAAGTTTGAAATCCTTTCCGTTCCTTTTGATTATTTTTTATCTTAATTCCAATACAGCAATTCAGATTGAAAATAAACCGCGCAAATGTATATATTTTTAAATGACGCTAATCAGTTCTTTCAAAATATATTTAAATTTTCAATTCGGCTTTACTATCCTTGTATTTGTAGCTATAGAAATTGTTTTTTATAAAGTTAGCTTCAATTGCATCTTTACATATTGCGATTGGAATTGTTTTCATTGTTTGTTTTTCAAAAAAGATAAAAAATTAAGATGATTTTTTCATTACAACATAAGCAAGTGGAAATCTACCTTCAACTTTTAACACTTTTTTTAGTTTAAACCCATGAGACTCAAGCATACTTGTAAAATCACGGATACACCATTTGTTCACAATTTTAAAACCGCTCAGTGCACCAGCAATGCTTGAGATGATTTTGCTTTTCAGGTTTTCGCCTACACAAAAAGTGGGAGCAATAAAAATTCCATTATCTTTCATCACTCTTTTAATTTCCCTGATGGGTTGTTCAGGTTCATAAAGTAGGTGTAAGATATTAGAGGCAATTACCAGATCGAACGAATGATCGGCGAAGCTTAATTGATAAGCATCCTGGACCTGGAAATCAATATTTTTGATATGCAATTCACTTTGCTTTTGTTTGGCAATCAGGATCATTTCGGGCGAAATATCTGTAGCAACTATTGAATTTACTTTGGTGCAAATTGAAAATGGGATTATTCCTGTTCCCGTGCCAATTTCCAAAACGTTTTGATTGGGATGTAGCGCTGCATCTAGATTATCTAAGATAATTTCATAGGTTTTGCCAAGCGTTTTTTTGATAAATAAATCATAATAGCGGGCAAATTTATCCCAGAATTTCTGCTCTTTAAGTTGACGGGTTTTCATTTTTTAAGGCATCTTATTTATTGAACTATTTATTAAAAATCACAAGGTATTAATGCAACTTCCAGAAGGTGCCATTGATCAATGCCATCATAATTTTATGGATGGCGTATATGCATAGTAAATACAAGGGATTAAATGTAAGAGATTTTTTAATTAAGCCCAAATGGTATTAAAAATAGTTAATTCATCAATCTCTTTTCTAAAAAATAGCGTACTGTAAACTAATCCTAAAATCTTTGGTAACATGTTTTGTCTGATACAAAACATATAAACTTTCATCAAGTAATGAAAAATGATTTATTAAATCATTGCTGATTAATAAATTATTAAAATAATTAAGATCACCGGTGGAATCATCCTTGTAATAGTTTAAGTGAGCAGTTATATTTAATCTAAATTTTGGAGAAATATAGTAATTAATAGATAGTCCTGAAGTAACAGCTAGCCCATTACTCTCATATCCCACAATATTTTTATCAGTATCAGATTTACCAAAATAATTAATGTAGCGGAGTGAATAAGAAAATGTTGCATCGGTTCTCGTACTTGGATAATATCCAAATTTCTGAAAATACCCAATCTGTAAGTTTGGGATCCTTAATTTATTGTCAGTTGGGTATTGACCTTTGACATTCCCTTCCATGATTCCTGTATATCCAATGACATCAATCGTATTTTGCCAGCGCAAGTTGATAGGCTTCTCATATTTAAACTCCAAACCGGCATTTAACAGGTATGCATTCAGAGAATTTTCTGTATTCGTAATTCCGTTGATCTTTCTATTATAATGAATTGAATAGTAGCCCGGATAAAGCGATACAGAAAACCTTTTGCCGCTATTACGAATTGGCCCATCTCCATAGGCCCAAAAATCTGATAGGGTTGTAAAATACCTTGAATCAGCATTCAAAATGAAATCATTTGATTTGAAATAGGAGTCAAGTTCTTCCAACTCATAAATTCTTCTTAAGCGTGAATCAAAAAACCGTTTGTTCTTTAATTGAGAAATAAATTCGGCTAAGTCGATGATCTCTTGAGTGTTCTTCGTTGGCCTAATCCTTTTTTGTTTTTCTAATTCAACAAGCAAATAATTGGCAAGTCTTGCATCTTGAACTTGTTCAATACGACCTTTACCTGCTTTTAATGGCAAGAAAATATTAATATTGTGATAGATATCATCGAATTTGTCGCCAAGAACTTCATTAATTGTTGCTTGTGTTCTGTATTTATCAAAATTATATTTGAAGTCAATGCCAAATTCATAGAATCTTTTAGGTTTATAATAGTTTCGATTGGCTGTGCTATAATAAAAACTTGGAGCAAAGTCGAACGATTTGCGGATATAACGACTGTCATTTTTATTGTTATCTATCTGTGAAAAAAGATAAAAGCTTGCATTGGATTCCTTTTGTTTTTTCATACTATTCAAATATGAATTATAAATAAAATACATGTTCACGGAATATTGACTTTGATCCTTCAATGTAGAAGAATAATGTTGAGAAGCATGATATGAATCAAGAAACCTATGATAATAACTTGAACCTGATAAATCAAAAAAGAATTCCAAGGCATGTCTTTTTAATTCGGGGAGTTTGTAATCCGATAAGTTGAATGTATCGGTTTGTGCAATACTTTGAATAGAAACAAATAAGGTGAGGACTATTCCAAAAAATAAACGTTTCATATTGGTTGAGTTTATTGATTAATAACACATTAATGAATACTTCATCAAAACTATAATTTGGGGAGAAAATATAAATACATACAATTAATAACCAAGCGGTTGATCAACTGAAAATTTTATAAGTAAATGTATATATTATTTTTTGTTGTACACAAACTGGATTGATATTTTATTCACAGGACATACAATTTAAATTTAGTACATTTAACTACTTGAAAAATGATGACAAATGAATGAAAATCCAAAATCATTATCCAAAAAAGCCGGTTTATCTCCGGGAGCCTTGGTTCATATTGGCACTCGTAAAACCAACAAGATAAAAGTCACGGTTATTGATTACAATGAAGCAAAATTTTCGGAAGTCAATTGCAAAACAATTGAGGAATGCTTTCCATACAAAGATTCCTCTTCCGTGAGTTGGATTAACATTGATGGGTTGCATGATACGGAAGCTATCGGGAAGATTGGACAACATTATGGGCTGCATCCCCTTTTACTTGAGGATGTGCTAAATACAAGTCATCGTCCCAAAGTGGAAGAATTTGATGATTATCTGTTTCTGGCCCTTCAAATGTTTGGATTAAGTAAAGATGGAAAATATGTTGTTTCGGAACAGATAAGCCTTGTTCTGGGCAAAAATTGGGTAATCTCGTTCCAGGAGCAGGAAGGTGATATTTTTGATATCATTCGGCAACGTATTAAAGAGAAAAAAGGAAATATCAGGCATAAAGGGACTGATTATTTACTTTATCGCTTGATTGATACGGTAGTTGATAATTACTTTTTTGTGACAGAACATTTAACAGATGTCATTGAAAAACTGGAAGAAAAAGTAATGAATAATCAGGATAAAGAAACCTTGCAGGAAATACAGCATTTGAAAAAGCAATTAGTAAATCTTCGCAAATCGGTTATGCCCTTACGAGAGGCCGTTTCAAGCCTGCAAAAAGACGTGCACGAATTTATTAAGCCTGACACTATTCGTTATTTAAGAGATGTTTACGAACATCTGATCCAGGTGAACGAAACCATAGATTCGGAGCGGGATACACTTGCAAGCATCATGGAACTATACTTATCGGGCGTGAGTAATAAGATGAATCAAATCATGAAGATCTTAACCATCATTGCGACTATTTTTATCCCACTTACCTTTATTGCCGGTGTTTATGGCATGAATTTCGATAACATGCCTGAACTTCATTGGAAATACGGTTATTTTGCTGTTTGGGGAGTTATGTTTGCCGTTATTTTTATCATGATCATGTTCTTTAAAAGAAAACGTTGGTTATAGTATGTTAGCTGTTAGCATTTTGCTGTTGGCTATTCGCTTCAACTTTTTTAAAATCCCGTTTATTTTTGTTGAACCAGATCCTGTGATCTGAAAACAAAATCAGCGGATTGCAATATTTTTGCCTTCAAATTTTCGGGATAATCCGGATGTTCTTGTAGAAATTTATTGATAATAGCTACCGCTTTTTTCGATTGATATCCACCCAGCACGGCATCTAACCATTGTTTAGGGAAAAAGATATCACCTGTTAACTGAATTTCCTGTAAAAGTTCAAGGCTCACTTTCAAATATTTTATTGAATATTCGGCACGTAAAGGGTGGTTTAGATAATTTAATGATGTTACGACCCATCGCTCGTGTTCACGGTTTGCGGGGCTTCGCAAACTCTGGAAAAACAAATCCCGCTCCTTGTCAACATTTGATAAAGAAGGCATCACAAATCGAATCTCGTCTTTGCGGTCCTCATTCTTTATTCGATCAAGTTGTTTGTTGAGAATAACTTTGCTTTGATCAGGTATTTTTAATGCCAAAGTATAGGCCAGTCCGGTTTTGTTGTTATCCGTTAATTCCAAACCTTTAATTGCCGTTTTGCCTTCCCAAATACTAAATAATTTCATGAGCGCTTCATCGCTCAGGGCCATATTTTGGTAGCTGTCAAAATAATTCTTTTTAAGGCCTGCATCATCCGTCCCATTTATTAAACTCCAAAGTTTTTCTTCCGATTTAGCTGCCCATTCCAGTCTTTCCGTTTTAGAAAAAAATTGCCAGTAAATTGTACCGGTTTGCGACAGAATCTTTCCAATTATCAGCGGATTTGTTTCGACATCCAATGAATTTAGTTGAAGTTGATAAAGTTGAGTTTTGTCAATATTCAAATTCAACATATTTTCCCACAGGGTAATCCAGGCAATCCCTCTTTTAAGCGGGTCCTTAAATGAATTAATATTGTTGAGCAGGTACTGTTTACTGCCTTCATCTAATTCGAAATAAGCATAAGCATTCCCTTTGCTGTTAGGGGTGATCATCAAAGGGTTATCCATATTCACAGTTTGATCGAGCTCGGTGATTGAATTATTAAAATTGATATCAAGGATCTTGTTTTTTTCAGGATTATTGTAGTATAATTCAAATTCTAATTGTTGGGGCCAAATCCTGTTTTTACCGGCAGGATCACTTTGGCTGATCGTTGCCTTTTTTATTTTATCAGCTTCAATTTCAAGTTGGGTTTTAATAATCGGCATTCCGGCCTCTTTTACCCAAATATTGCTCCATTTTACCAAGTCAATTTCTGTTTGTTTATTTAAAATTTCAATTAATTGATCCCAGGTAGCATCACCAAATGCGTATTGTTTTAAATATTCCTGTAACCCTGCTTGTAATTTTTCGGCACCCATTAAACTTTCCAAATGTCGCATCACGATTGGGGCCTTATGATAGATAATATTGCCATATAAAGCACCCGCATCTCTCATGTTTTCAAGTTGCTGGCCAATGGGGTTCGCACCTGAAGTGCGATCGATTTCATAAGCTGCCGGATAATGAGAAAGCAAAAATTTAAGCTCATGGTTCACTTCTGGAAAACTTGGGTTAATGATTTTATCAGCCATAAATCCTGCAAAAACCTCTTTCAGCCAAACATCATCAAACCATTTCATGGTAACATAATCACCAAACCACATGTGCGATGTTTCGTGTGAGATTAAACCTGCACGTGCCAATTTTTGATTTTGGGTTGCATTTTTTTCAAGAAATAATGAATTTGCACGGTATTGAATGGCACCCGCATGCTCCATCCCTCCATACTGAAAAAATGGAATGGCTCATTGCCGGTCCTTCTGGTGCAATGCGGGGCTCATAATATTCGAGGTCGAGTCTGATCTGATCCTTATCTTTTATAATTTCAAGAGGATAAGAGAGCAGGTTTACATCGGCCTGTTTTATTATTTCACCAGCGTATTCTGAGTGTTCGCGTGTTGCTCCGTTCTCCATCTGTGAAATTCTTAGTTTGCCGGCAACCTCATTCCACGTGTTTCCGGGGTCAATTCCAAGCACTGTTGCAGCTTTAGTTGCACAATTCAGAACCGTTACCACAGAGCCGTTGGTAAAAGCATTATCATTGACATTAGGGGCAAATTCATTCGCACCTACTACATTGTTTACTGACCATGAGCCATCGCTGTTTTTCTCTGCCCTGCTCACCCAAAAGTCAGCAATTTCAGCCAGTACTGCATATGCTTTGTTTCTGAGCCACACCGTATCGTGCGTAACCCTGAAATAATTCCAAAGGGCAATACCAACGTCTGCGGTTATATGATGTTCAAAAGTACCTGTCAGTGCCCATGAAGGAGTTGCTTCCTCTCCTGTGTTGTCTGACTCCCATGGATACATTGCACCCTTGTAGCCGTAGCCGTATGCTTTCTGGCGGGCTTTTTCAAGCC
>PHDM01000129.1 GCA_002840985.1 Bacteroidetes bacterium HGW-Bacteroidetes-17 | reverse complement strand
TCCACCATAATTGAAACGCGATCACAATATTCGGCTTCGTCCATATAATGTGTGGTAACAAACACCGTCGTTCCCTGATGTGCCGTTTCATAAATTAATTCCCAAAATTGTCTGCGCGTAATTGGATCAACACCCCCCGTGGGTTCATCTAAAAAAACAATTTTAGGATCATGAATGATGGCCACAGAAAATGCCAATTTTTGCTTCCAGCCTAAAGGGATGGCACTAATAATTTTGTTTCCTTCATCTGCCAGATTCAATCTTTCCAGAAGTAATTTTGTTTTATCCTGAATCTGCCTTTTGTTTAAGCCATAAATACCTCCATAAAAGCGAAAGTTTTCTGCAATGGTCAGGTCTTCGTACAACGAAAACTTTTGGCTCATGTACCCTATATTGCGTTTGATTTTATTGGTTTGCGAATAAACGTCGAAGCCGGCAACCTGAATATCTCCGGAAGTTGGCGCCGATAATCCGCATAAAATTTTAATCGCTGTTGTTTTACCGGCTCCGTTTGCCCCTAAAAAACCAAATATTTCACCCTTATAAACCTCAAAATTTAAGTCATCATTCGCAACGAAATGACCAAATTTCTTAACAAGGTTTTTTACAGAAATAATGTTTTCTTTAGACGCCGTCATGTTTATTTTCGTTCATAAATACCATAAAACAATCCTCAATATCAGGATCAATTTTATTTAGTCTGATAATTTGATGACCTTTATTTTCAAGAAATGATTTAATTTCCTGTTCCTCTAATTCCCCTTTGTTATATGAGATATGGATATTATCACCAAACCGGAAAGCTGAAACCACTTTTGTGTTTTCCTGCAGATGATTAATGATATCGTACATATTGTCAGTCCGAACTGCAGCAATCTGATAAGGATATTCTGATTGAATATTTTTAGGCGTATCAATCTCCATTATTTTACCATTCTGCATCAGCGCAACCCGATCGCACATACTTGCTTCATCCATATAAGGGGTTGACACAACGATGCTAATTCCAAAATTTTGCAGGTTTTTCAGCATTTCCCAAAATTCCTTTCTTGAAACAGCATCTACACCCGTAGTTGGTTCATCTAAAAACAATACTTCAGGTTTATGAATCAATGCACACGAAAGGGCTAATTTTTGCTTCATCCCACCCGAAAGTTTTCCGGCAGGACGATCCTTAAATGGTTCAATTTGCTGATAAATATCCTTGATGAGGTGATAATTTTGCTTTGGAGTGGTATTAAAAATACTGGCAAAAAAATTGAGGTTTTCTTCAACCGAAAGATCCTGGTACAAAGAAAACCTGCCCGGCATATAACCAATAATATTGCGGATTTTTTTATAATCTTTAACTACATCAAATCCTTCAACGGTTGCATAACCAGCATTGGGGATTAGGAGCGTTGTCAGTATTCGAAATAAGGAAGTTTTGCCTGCCCCATCGGGTCCAATAAATCCAAACAATTCACCCTTTTTTACCGAAACATTTATTCCTTCGAGTGCGACTACTTTATCATACTTCCGGACTAATTTTTCTACAACTACCGACAACGCGCTCATCTAATCAATCAATATTTTGGCAATGTTATTTTACCCTTGTCCAATAGGTCGTTTTTCCTAAAAGGGTTACCCCTATAAATCCCCTGATTTTTAACTTATCTTTTTCAACAAATTTCATATAACAGCTGTATGTTTTACCGGTTTTGGGATCATAAATTTTACCATCTTCCCAACTCTCTTTTCCATCAAAAACAAAATTTGTCAGTATTTCCAGTCCTAAACGTGGCCTGCTTCTCAGGCTTTCATCAGGGTTGAGTTTATCCAATTTCTCTTTTCCGGTTTCAGGATCAATATTGTCTTTGATCCATATAACTTTGCCGAAAAATTTATTATCCACTTTAGTAACTTCAATATGGGCGTCTTCATCTTCATTGAGCCATGTTCCAATTACCGCATCACCACTTACTTCTTGAGCGACAACATTTGGTATTGCAAACAATACAGTTGCAAATAACATTAAGATAATTCTAGTTTTTTTCATGATTAGGTTTTTATTGATTAATATTAGTTTTAAACCTGATTTCTCCAGGCATCCCAATTTTTAAAGTGCCGTCGTTTGCGACATTTACTTTCATTGCGTACACTAAATTAACTCTTTCTTCTTTGGTTTGAATGGTTTTGGGTGTAAATTCAGCCTTTGATGAAATCCAGCTCACCTTTCCTTTCAATTGCTTATAATCATTACCATCGTCGATAAGTACCAGGACCTCTTGTCCTAATTTAGCTTCGGCTAATTGGTTACCACTAATATAAACTTTTAATTGCAATTCATTCAAATCAGCAATTTTATATAATGGTTTTCCGAAGGAAGTAATCTCTCCCTCTTCGGCAATTTTAGTCAATACCGTTCCATTTATTGGATTAATAATTTGACAATTGAAAATATTTTCGGAAACCTGGTCGCGCTGCTTTTTCAACGATTCAATTTCACTCATCACACTTTTACGTTGCGATCGAATGGACAGTATTTGTTTGTCCAACACTTTTAGGCTTCCATTAATATCGTCCAGTTGCTTTTGAGTAGCTGCTGATTCTTTGAACATTTGTTCAATTCTGACCTGATCTTTAAGCGCATTCAGCTTTAATTGTTCCTGAACATTAATTTGCGCATCAAAATTATTAAGCTTCGAGGCAACGGTATTTATTGTTTCTTCAATTTGTTCTTTCTTTAGCACCAAACCTATCGAATCAATAAATCCAACAACATTATTGGATACAATCGTTTGTCCTTCCTCTAAATTTAATTGCAAGAGCCTGCCATTGGCCTGAGCGGATATAATTATCTCAGTAACTTCAAAATTACCGAAAGCATCTGATTGATCCTTATCTGTAGCGCAGGAAATTAGGAATGAGAGTGTGGCGATAATTATTAATTTATTTTTCATGTGTAATTATTTTATATTCTGATAAGAAATATATTTTACGCTAATTGAGCTTACCCATTGTGTATTCATAATCGATTTTCGCGTAACTTAATTGAACCTGATGTAACTGAAGGCTCATCATTGCTTTTGTTTCAGCATTTTTTTCCAATAAATATTCGGTTGATGTTATTAAACCATTGTCAAATTGCGAGGATGATGCTCTGGCAACATTTTTTTTCAAGTTCACAATTTGATTGTCTTTCAATATCAGGCTTTCCAATCGTTGTATTTCACTTTGCTTTTTGATCAACAACAATTCCAGATTGGTATCAAAAACTTCTTTGTTACTGTTAATCATTTGTGACTGGATATCCAGTGATTTTAGCTCATTTTTTGTTTTTCCCCAATCCAATATTTTCCAGCTCACCTTAGCACCCACAACAAAATAGGGCTCAAAATCATTTGATAACATATTCAAAGCCGGACGACCAAATCCCGCTTGTCCAAACCCTAAAACCATGGGCTTTCTTTTTAAACTTGTCATTTCTTTAAGCAAACTGATTTTTGATCTTTGCAGGTCGAAAAGGGCTAATTCAGGGCGTTTATTGTCCTCAGTTAAAACAATGTTGGTTTCAGGAATTATAAATTTATCCTTAACCGTTAACTGAAGTCCGGTTAAAATATTCAGGTTTTTAATTGACGATTCAATACCCAAGTCCAGTTCAAAAATATTTTGTTCAATTTTAAGCAGCTCTGCCATTAAATTATCCCTATTTGAAGCCAACATTACCCCATTCTCGACAGCAGATTTTACGGTGCTTAATTTTTCTTCGAGTTCGTTTTGCAGCAGCAAAATGGCCCTTTTGTTTTCGTTAAGCAGAATGATATTGAAATAGGCCGTTTGAACCAGCTCCTTAACTTTATATAATGCTATTTCTATGTTTTGGACCTCAATATCTGTGTTGGCTTTTTCAAATTCTTTTTGTTTGTTTAATGCACCGCCATCATAAATTAGTTGCGAGATATCAACATTTAATTTATACCAGTCTTTACTGGTTTCGGGGATATTCATGCCTGGTATACTAATAGGTAAACTCGTTACATCCGATTGATATGAAACCTGTCCGTTTAGCATAAATTGCGGTAGGAATCCCGTTTCAATGTTCTGAAGTTTAAGATTATTGGCCGCGACCAATAATTGTTTTTGATTTGCTAATGGATAATTTATTGAAGCCTTGGTTAAACATTCATTCAGGTTCACACTTGGCGTATTCTGAGATAACAAAAATCCTGGCCAAATTACGATGAACCATATCATTATTTTCTTTATCATACCGAAATTGCATTAATTATAAACTGACTAACTGCACTTTTTCTTTCCTCAATAAACGCTTTATATTTTATTTCGTTATTGTCAAGCAATATTCCTTTAATGATCGGTTTGGCAACAAAGGGAAAAATACATAATGAAAGAATATTTACAATCAATTGCCTTGCTTCAATCGAAATGATTTTACCTTTTTCAACTTCTACTTGAATTTGCCTGTTTAATTCATCAAACATCAGGTCAACTTCCAGATTATTTTCCTGAAAAATAGATTTAAATACTTCCGTTACATTTGCCGAGTTTCGATTTAATTCATGGATCACAAAGGCAGGAATGTATGGGTTTTTTTGAAGGATGTTGTAATAAGTTTCTACAAAGATTTTAATTTTCTCAAATAAAGGAATATCGGCTATTATATTTGCCTGAACGATTGGGAAGAAGTGTTTGAATGCGGCTTTGAATACCTTCTCAAATAATTTTTGCTTTGTTCTGTAGTAATAATGCAAGAGAGATTTATTTATTCCTGCTTCATCAGCAATCTCTTGCATCCTTGTTCCATCCAATCCTTTTTTTAAAAAGACCTCGTGAGCCACATTAAGAATATGGCTTTCTGTCGTTTCATTGATATCTTTTTTCATACAAAATACTTAACCACCTAATTTAACCATGTTATTTAACCAAGTGGTCAAATTTACAATTATATTTTGAAATGACAAATTTTTAAAGAAATTTTTAGGCATAAAAAAACCCCCTCGCTTTTTGCGAGGGGGTTTTTAACTATAAATTCAACAAATTTTAGTTAGTAAAACCAACGTTTTGAACCATATTGGAGTTAGCTAACAATTCTGCCTGTGGAATAGGGAATGCATAGTTATAACTTCCGTATGCAGGTCCGCCATGTTTTTGAAGCTCACTAATCAAAGGAATATCTGAATGAGTACGAGCAAGATCGTCGAATCTAAATCCTTCGAAAACCAATTCTCTTTTTCTCTCAAGCAAAATGTTTGCTTTAGTAGCTACAGTAAAAGCATTTGCATTTCTCTTTGAAGTCAACATATTTAGATAAGTTAACGCAGTACCTGCATCACCTGTTTCAAGAGCTGCTTCAGCATAAATTAAAATTACCTCTTCGTAGCGAATTAAAGGAATGTTGTCTGAATAATCAGCTGATGGATATTTACCCATGTTCCTTAATTTGAAAGATTTTGTTGGATCCGGATCCCAGTCAATCATTGCTTTTCCGCCAACGGTACCACCTCTAACATCATTTGGATCAAAGATGCTAAGAAGTTCAGGTAAAGCACGGATATCACCATAAGCATTTCCACGGAAAATTTGTGATAAACCATTGATGTTATTGTTATCTGTACCACTGTAAGCTAATTCAAAAATTGAATTAACACCACCATCTGTTTTCCAGGAAGCAGCATATTGATCTGCCGGGCAAATTGAATAGGCACCAGAAGAAATAACAGCATTAGCCATCGTTTTTGCGGTTGCCCAATCTTCAAAATATAATGCGACTCTGGCAGCCAAAGCTTGAGCTCCATAAGTAGTCATGTATTGTCTTGAAGGATCGTTTAACCCAGCAGACATCATCGATGCGGCAGTAGCCAAATCTTCCATAATAAACTGTTTACATTCTGCTACTGTATTTCTGGTTGGAAGTAAAGTTTCGGGACCTCCTTTGTAGGTTTTGATGTAAGGAATACCTACTCCATTACCGCCAGTAACATGCTGTTGTCCATAAATTCTCAATAAATCATAATGACCAAGTGCCCTTAAAGCATAAGCTTGTCCGATGATATGATTAATTTGGGCTGCATCGCCTGTAATATTAGCAACATCGATACCTATCAAAATATTTGCGGATGCAATTACCCTATAAATTTGCGCCCATGTATCACCAACGGTTGCGCTTGTAATAAGCATATCCATTTCGGTTTCTGGTTGAAATCTTCCGGAGTTCGCATCAGAGAATGATTCGTCGGCACGAATTGTACCAATAATAATCACATCTCTGCCATAATAAGCAGTAGTGGTGATTCGGTCATATGCACCAAGTAAAAGACCCTGTAAATCATCAGCAGTATTTATACTGGTAGCAACGTCTTTTTCCTGTGCTAAAGTAGGATCAAGTGCATCTTTGCCACAAGATGACAGACTGCCCAGAAAGGCAATCGCTATTATTGTATATATAAATTTTTTCATCATCTTTTAAAATTTTACGTTTAAACCAAAAACAATAGATTTAATAGGAGGAGTGGTCAATCCTGTGAAACCAGAAGCTTGAACTTCAGGATCATATTTTAAATCTTTATCTTTTACCCAGGTCCATAAATTGGTTCCCCTAACATAGGCCCTCAATCCAGAAATCTTTAACTTAGAGATTATTGTTTCCGGGAAATCATAACCAAAAACGATATCTTTTAACCTCATATAATCTCCATCATATAAGAATCGTGTTGATGTATTTGAAGCAAGTTTTCCGTTATCCCACGACATTCTTGGAACATTAGTGATGTCACCTGGTTTTTGCCATCTGTCCATCAAATCCTGAACACCGTTATAGTTGTAAACAACAAGTGTTCCTGCATTGTGCATATAACGTGACCAGTCTTCGAAAACCTGGTTTCCTCCTGAGAATGACATATTTGCATCAACAAAGAATCCTTTATAATCAACATGGGCACCAAAACCTCCTGAATAAGTAGGAATTGCACTCTTACCTTGCCATGTATCCAGAGCCTCTGCGTATACACTAGTAGTAGCACCGTCAACACCATTCAGGTACCAAAGTGGAAAACCATTAGCAGGATCAACTCCGGCCCATTTTTTCATGTACCATTCGTTCATAGCGTGACCCGTAGCAATTCTTCGGGTAGAGGATGAAATATTAATTTCTTCACCATTTCCATCCAAAGCCAACTCAGTAACCTCATTATCAACGGTACCAATATTAAAGGTAGCACTAACGTTTAAATCAGTTGAACGAACAAGTTCCACATTAACAATGAATTCGACACCTTTGTTAACCATGGCACCGATATTTTGTGTTATTGAATTGTGACCGGTTGTACGTGACAATGGTACATTTTGCAATAAGTCATAAGTTTTCTTGTGGAAGTAGGCAAAAGATCCGTTAACCTTATTATCGAAGAATCCAAAATCAATACCTAAATCATAGTTTTTGTTTTTCTCCCATGTTAAATTAATGTTTCCGTACTGGCTCGGGTAAACGGCACCATTATCGGCATAGTTAGCATCATACGCTAATAAAGCCTGGTATCCGTTAATTCCAATCGCAGAACTACCGCTTAAACCATAAGATGCTCTAACTCTTAAATTGCTGATCCAATCAACATCAGAAAGGAAATTTTCCTGACTCATATTCCATGCAGCACCTGCTGACCAGAAACTACCAAAACGTAAATCCGGAGCAAATCTTGATGAACCTTCACGCCTGAATGTAAAGTCGGCAATGTATCGGCCTAAATAGTTGTAGTTGATCATCCCTAAATAAGATAAGTTCATCCAGTCGTCAAAACTAGATCCTGCATCTTTGTTGGCACTGGTATTGTCGATATTGGTCAATCCGTCGGTAGGTACGTTTTCACCGTATCCCCACAACCAATGGCTCTTATTCTTTTGATACTCCATTAACGCTTTAAATGATAAGCGATGGTTGTCTTTATATATCCATTGATAATCGAATGAATTTTGTATTACCGTATTAAAGTTTCTTTCGATAGAAGCATAAGAAGTACCATTTTCAGGTTGAGAATCTCCGTAGTTTTTGTTTTGATAGTTTTTATGATGAGCAAGGTTATAGTCCATGCTGATTCGGGAAGAGAATTTCAAATCTTTGATGATATCCCATTCAAGAGTTGTGTTTGAAATCGCACGTGTTAAATCATTATAGGTTACATCATTTTCTGCCAAATACAGGAAATTATAGTTTGAACCGGCTGTATTTAAATTGGGTTCACCGTTTTCATCATAAGGCATAATCCAAGGCGAAAAGAAGAATGCTCCGGCACGAGGATTGGCAAAATATGCACTACCTTCAAGGAATCCTGTTTGATGTGTATTTGAAACATTCACATTCGTAGTGAATCTAAGGTTTTTTCTGAAGTTTCGGTTAAAATTTAAAGTACCTGTCATTCTTTCAAATTCCTGGTTGATAACTGTTGCTTCTTGTTTCAAATAACTGAAAGAAGTGTAGAAAGACGATACATCATCTCCACCTGTTGCAGATAATGAAAGGTTCAAAACCGGAGCATCTTTATTATCGGTTACTTCATTCCAATTAGCTACAGGTCTTCCGGCATCGATCCATGCTTTTAGTTTACCATTATCCCTGCCGGTATTGGCCAGGTAATAATTAAGCGCACCCTCTCTGGTAAAACCAGCAGTTGGGCCATAAGTATTAAAAAGTGCATCCAGCATTAATTCTTCACGCTGAGCACCTGTTAAAGCCAACCTACCTTTAACTGCTTCATTTTGGAAACCATAAGTAGAGTTAAACGCAAATTGTGTTTTGCCTGATTTACCTCTTTTGGTGGTAATTACAATTACACCGTTTGATCCCCGGGCACCATAAGCTGAAGTTGCAGAAGCATCTTTCAAAACGGTTAAAGACTCAATATCTGAACTGTTCAAAGAAGCAAGTGCACTTAGTGAACTTCTTGCAGATGATCCGGAAAAATTGTCATTTACAACAGGAACACCATCAATAACAAATAAAGGTTCATTGCCTGCCGTAAGTGAACCAACTCCCCTGATTCGGATATCCTGGGTAGAACCGGGAGTACCTGAAGTAGTAGAAATTGATAAACCGGCCACTTTACCTTGTAGGGCCTGGTCAACTGAAGTTACAGGTACCTGTGCCAATTGATCTCCGGCAATCTGAACGGTTGAACCGGTGATTTCGTTTTTACCTTTGGTACCATAACCAACTACAATAACTTCACCTAAAAGAAACAAGTCATCCGCCATCACAACGTTAATTGTAGTTTGATTGCCGATGTTTATTTCTTGTTTTACCATTCCTACGAATGAAAATTCAAGAACGGATGCTGATTGTGGAACATTTAAGCTATATGTTCCGTTCATATCGGTTGTTACACCAATGGTGGTTCCTTTAACAACGACCTGAACGCCAGGTATTGTAGAACCATCCGCTGCACTAGTCACCTTACCGGTGATAGTTCTACCCTGAGCAAATGCAAAATGCATACCCAGGAACAGGAATAATACAATAATTGTAAATCGTTTCATAAATATAAATTTTTATTAATTAAAAGGTTTCGTAGTTAAACATTCTTTTAAAGGGTTCTCGAAAAGAATTCAACTCCTTAAACTTAAGAAATTGATCATTCGATATGTTTTTCATCATAGGCATCCGTATTTGTTAATAATTGATTTATGTTAAAAATTTAATTACTAAATTTTGCTTGATTATTAGGTGTGTTTTAAACACATCAATGTCCGCAAAAATTGTTTAATTTTCTTTATAATCTAATCTAAATATGCTTATGTTCAGAATTGTCGGGAAATTAGCAAGTATCTAATACTTGGGAAACCTTATTTGTTACTAATTATCACCCATATAAATAATGATTGTTACCACATATCTCCAACTTTTGTTGATAAATCATCATTATTTTAAGCCAAAACCCTACTATGTATCAATTCTAAAGTCAATAATTATAAATTCTAATCAAATATAGCCTTAATAAAAAAATATGCAAATAAATATTAAAAAAGAATGAAGAGACTGAAATAGGTCAATTTTTATAGATTCTGTTTCTACCCATAATTATTGATGAAAGATTATCCGTTTATTTTAACCTTAAAGTACAATTACGTTTTTTTTCCGTATTCTGATATGAGTGAACTTAACGAGATTAATTCCAATTGCGCAAAAAATTATTGCCTTATGGTAATACAAAAAAAGGCTGCCTTTTAAGGGGCAGCCTTTATAAAATCAAATTCTACTATTATTAATTGTCAACCATGAGTTTATTAATATTCAACTCGGTAGTTGGAATTGGCCAAATATAGGTTGGGCTTGTTGGTGGTACT
>PHDM01000128.1 GCA_002840985.1 Bacteroidetes bacterium HGW-Bacteroidetes-17 | reverse complement strand
GCCAAACAAAATTGTGCAAGAATGAAAGCGACCCTGTTGGCTTGAAGCTATAAGTAAGGACAAAGAAGTTCGACTGAGGTAGAACTTCATCCTGAAAGGGTCTTAATTTCAGGTATAGCAGCGTAGTTACACTTGTCTGCTTTGGGCATGAAACTATGCCGAGCGAGGGAACGTTTCGGTATAAAGTTTAGCCAGTCCTGATCTCATTGTCATAAATCTTCAGTTTTGATCTGATGAGTATATTAAAAACACCGGAATGTTAAAGATGTCTGTACTTTTTGAAGGTATAAATGGGCAAGCAGCACAATTTAATTTTGTTTTGCATGTAAAATCAAATAAAAACTCCGGGGAGATTCCCCGGAGTCAAGTTGTAAATACCCTTGCAGTAATCTGAATTGCAATGAAACTGATTGATTCATCCAGCATCCACAACTTATTTTTAAAGGTTTTGCAGATTACAATATCCCTGAAATAGCTATATCAAGTTCAATATGCGCATTTGCAGAAACGGAAATGGTGTTGAGCAACCAACCTGTTGATGCGCTACTTGCATTGAACATTCCGGCAAACGTAGTGCTATCACCATCTGTATGGGCAAATGATGCTACATGAATTTCGTAATCTCCTTCTTCCAAAAAGCTGAGGTTGTAAGTTCCGTCGGCTTTCACTTTTGCGCTGGTTAAAGCTTTGGCAAACATTATATTACTAGCTCCCTGCCCCTGGCTTTCTGATGTAACATTAAACTCACCTTTATGGTAAATGAACACATATCTGTCATTCTCCGAAGTGAATAACATATTCACACTTCCTGAAATTTCACCGGTATTTTCTTCTGAAACTACCCTCACCGCACTTTCCAATTCAATCGAAGTTACAAATTTGTATTCACTTTCGGTCGAGGTGTCATCATCCCGGACAACTGCTTTCCGTATGTCGAAATCGACAACCAGCGTGCTCTCTGAGTTAGCTTCCACCTTGAATGGTTTTGAAACGGTAATTTCGGACTGTGATTCTGCCGAAGCCGAAAGATCGTGCTTTTCTGTATCGGATGTTAAAATATAACATCCCGGTGAATTACCTGAAGCATCCGATTCATAATCAAGAACCAGCGAAATTGAGGTGTATGATTTAGCGTCCACTTCTTCGTTTAAAATTAACTTAGTTTCTCCATTCTGGTATGCCGAAATTTCAATGGTTTGTTTTGCAAATCCTTCCACCGATTTTCCGTCAATTTTAACATCTGCAATGGTTACAAATGTTCCTTCGATATTAGTATCGTCCGAGGGAGCATCGGTAATTTTTACCACCATCTGCCCTTTTTCATTTTTTGTTCCTTCATCTTTTGAACATTGAACAAACAGCATTGCAATTGCAATTACTGATGTTATTATTATAATTTTCTTTTTCATGACATTTTTTTTATTATGATTAATATTAAATTGCTTGATTGGATTAATTATTTTACTGCCAAAATTGCGTATTTCGAAATTTTCCAGAATTCTTCCGGGTCCTCAATCTGTAGATAGGCAATCATATCATCCTCAAAAATAAAACTGTACGAACTATCAGGATGTTCAGAAATAAACTTGGCTTTTTTGGTAAAAATCGGCACTGTACGTGTACTTCGTTGATCAAGTTCGGTAAAATAACTGTCGTTCAAATTATTGGGAACACTGTTACTTTTTCCCAGACCAAGAAATCCACCTTCCCTGATAACTACACCATGTTCTTTCAATTCTTTTAATGTTCCTGAAGCAAAGAAAGCTTTATTCAGTTCATCGTCTTTGGCCACAATAATTTGCGATTTTTCATCAATGGCATCTGCTTTTGAGGCAATATCGCTTTGTAACTGCATCATTTGCATATCCATTTCGGCGATTTTAAAATCGCGTTCTACTAACTGTGCCTGTAGCGAATTGATACCGCTGTTTTGTTCCTCAATGCTTTTATTGAGTTGAGCGATTTTATTTCTGAACGATTTTATTTCAACGCCCGAAGATTTTAGTTTTTTATCAAGATCCTCAATTTTTTTGCTGCTTTCTTTCAGCATCTCGTTCATCAGTTTAATGTCGGAAACAAGCATTTCTTTCTGGTTTTTAATACCCTCACCTTGCGACAAAACCAATTGCCCGCGTTTGTCTCTAACGAAAGTCAGATTTTGCTCTATCTCGTCAAAAGTTCTTGCTATTTCGTTTACAAGCGAATCCCTTTCTTCGATGGTCATGTTCAGTCCGATGTTTTGCATGTTGAGTTGCTGAATCTCATCCGTTTTATTGGAAATAATAATACCAGAAAGAATCACAACTGCCATCAATAACACGATACTAATTCCTATCATTACAGATTTATTTTCTGTTTTCATAACATTTATTCTCCTTAATTTAAAATTTATACTTTATCTCTTAAAAATACACTTCACTTAGTGCATGCCAAACGATGTGCCAATTGACTAAATCGGACTCAATGGTTTGATTTACAGCACATATTGATTTTGTAAAAATCAAAAATCCTATCAATTTGATTGGAATTTATCAATTTGATAGGGATTTTATGGAAGAACCGATGTAAGAAAAAAATCAGTGCTATTCTTTTAGCATACGGTAAATGGTTGCAACGCCAATCTCCAGTTTTTTGGCAACCAGATTGTTGTTGTTATTATATTTTTCAAGGTATTTTTTTACAATTCGGATGTTGTATTCGCGCAGGCTCATTTCCTTAACCGTATTTTCGGAGAAAAGGACTTCATTGCCAAGGATTATATTTTCTACACATATTTCATCATGATCAGACAGCGTTATGGCCAATTCAATCACTGATTTTAGCTCTCTGATATTTCCCGGGAAAGGATAGGAAAGCAATTTATCAGCTGCGGACGCAGAAAGTGTTTTTAAAGCAAGGTTGTTATCGTGGCAGAATTCTTTGATAAAATGTTTCGAAAGGATAATAATGTCGTTGCCCCTTTCTCGAAGTGGCGGTAGTTCGATGGGCAATCCAAAAAGCCGGTAATAGAGATCTTGTCTGAAAGTGCCTTTTACAACTGCTTCCTGAAAGTTTTGGTTGGTAGCAACGATGATACGGCAGTCGGTTTTGACGGCTTTGTTACTCCCAATCCGGACAAATTCTTTTTCCTGTAACACACGCAACAGTTTTGCCTGGAGCGATATATCCATTTCTGCAATTTCATCGAGGAAAAGTGTTCCACCATTTGCTTCTTCAAATTTTCCGATGCGACGGAAGGTCGCTCCTGTAAAAGCCCCCCTTTCGTGCCCGAAAAGTTCACTTTCGGTTAAATCTTTTGGAATGGCGGCCATATTGACCGCAATAAACGGTTTAGCCGCCCGCGAAGAATTGTAGTGGATTGCTTTGGCTACCAACTCCTTTCCGGTGCCGGTTTCGCCGGTAATGGTTACTGAGATATTAGTTCTTGTAGCTTTTTCAATCAGCCCGAAAATTTTTTGCGTGGCAGGGTTGTTACCAACAATGGTATTTTGATAACTGTATTTCTTTTTAACCTCGCTACGTAACGAAACAATTTCCCGCTTCAAGCTAACACCATTTCGGATATTTTGTACTGTATTTAAAAGCCGTTCGCGAATATCGTTCGACTTGACGATATAATCGTAAGCACCATATTTCAGCAACTCAACAACAACTTCAATTTCGTCCTGTTCGGAGATCAAGATGACCTGGATTTCTTCGTTTTCGGCTTTTATATTTTTTAATATTTCGAGTCCCTGAATATCGGGAAGACGATAGTCGAGTGTTATTACATCCGGGTTTTTATGTAGGTTGGCAAGGCAATCTTTTCCGTTGGTAAACGACTCAATTTCGTAATCGGGATTTAACGAAAGATTGTGTACCAGCACTCTGTTGTACCACTCATCATCTTCAACTACAAATATTTTAAAAGGCTTTTCGTACATGTTTCTTTTGATTAAAAAACTTTCGTATTTTTTTAAATGGTCACTGAAAGATAATGGTTTTTTTGGATCGTTAGAAAGACATTGGGTTTTTAATCATAATTAGCTTCCAAATAAAGTTTGAGGAATGCGTTGATTTCTGCTGCTTCAATTTTTATCTCCAGGAAAACTGGTGTTATCAATTCCGATTTTTCAGCTTGTTGTGCCAGTTTTTCCAACTGTTTAATGTTGTTGTACAAATGGGTTGCCTGCAAATGTTTACAAGGTGCAGCCATTTTGTGTGCATTTTCAAAAACACTCTCCCAATCTTTTTTCTGAATGGCTTCCGTTATATTTTCGACTCCTGTATCCATCGATTTTATAAAAAGAAGGATTATTTCACGCAGAAAAATTTTGTCGCCACCGGCAAACCGGCTGAGTTCCCCGACATCGATTTTGGAATGACTTGAACCGTGTGTTGTCCGGTCTTCGATGGGAACCAGTGAAATCAGGGTGTCAAAAAGATCCTTTTCAGAGAAGGGCTTTAATAGAAATCCCTTTATTCCTGCATGCTCGAAAGCTTGCCGATCCACCTGATCGTTCGTAGCCGATGTGGCCACTATCGTTATTCCCGGATGGGTTTTGATAATTGATTTTGCCGCTTCTATTCCGTTCATTTTGGGCATGTGCAGGTCCATCAGGATGACATCGAATTTTTTACGGGATGTTTCTTTTACAGCCTCCTCCCCGTTTTTTACCTCTTGAAAAGAAGTGCCCCATTTTTTCAAAATTCCTTTGAGCAAATACCGGTTGAATTCTTCGTCGTCGGCAATAAGCACCTCAAGCTGCTGTAATGCTTCGGGAATGGAAGGTATTTCCCATTCCGTTTTTCTGATATTCTCCTTTTTCCCTTCGGGATATGCGATATTTACTGTCAACTCTGTACCTTTCCCGGGTTCACTCTTTACGGTAATTTTCCCTCCTTGCAGTTCCACCAGTTTTTTTACAATGGCAAGCCCGAGCCCAGTGCCGCTGTATTTTTTCCCGGTCTGGTTTTCAGCCTGAACAAATTCGTCAAAAATGACTTTTTGGTTTTCTTTCGACATCCCGATTCCGGTATCTGTAACCCGTATTTCCATGTCGAACTTTTGGTTGCTGACCCTATCTATTTTTACTTGTAAAACCACTTCGCCTTTTTCAGTAAACTTTACGGCATTGTTGATGAGGTTGATCAATATTTGTTTTAACCGGAGCGGATCGCCGGCCAGCGCATCGGGTTGTTCTCCCTCCCAGATAAAGCTGAGCGAGATCCCTTTTTTTGCTGCTTCGTATTTTTGCAGCGAAATGACCTCTTCAAAAATGTCGGACGGCGCAAAATCGACGATTTCCAGTTTTAATTTGTTTGCCTGTATCTTTGAAAAGTCGAGCGTGTCGTTAATGATATTTTTAAGGTGGCTGGCCGATTGCGACATTACAGTTACCATTTCTCTGGTTTCGGTGTCCAGTGGTTTTTGTAATACCTGTCCGGCTATACCATAAATAGCATTTACCGCCGTCCTGAGTTCATGGCTTACATTTGCTGCAAATTGTTCTTTTGCCCGCGCAAGTTTTTCAGCTTCCTGTTTGGCATTTTTTAACGCTCGTTCGTAGGCCCTCGATTTTTTCAGAAAATTAAAAAGTACAAAAAGAGCAACCAGTAATAAAATTACCGAGGTGACCGTAAATGCTGCCAGCCGTTTGTAGGTGAGTGCTGCCAGCCGATCGGCCTCACTGGTTTTTTTCATCAGATTGTCCGATTCCCTTTTCTCAGCTTCAGCAATAAGTACATTTATTTTTTCGCCAATCACAATATTTTTTTCAATTAACTGCGATTCTAGCACATTAATCTTTCGCCCTTCTTCGGCAATTTTTGTTTCTATATTCTGAATGTCCTGTTTCAGCGAATCCTTTTCAATTAAACGTTCTACAAACGTGGTATCTACCGTTACTTTTCTCCCACCGAATATTTTCCGCAGTAATCCTTTTTTTTCGGTTTCAACCGTAATGGTGTCCATTTTTTGTTCCTCAAGTTTCGAATAGATTTCTGAGAATCCCGGTTTATCTGCTATTGCCGGTTGGTGAAGGCTTAGAACGCTCTGCCACAACTCCAGTTTTTCAATCGACAAACTTCGGATGGAATCGGTGAGGTGTGCATCACCACTGCTCTTTCCACTAATTTCTCCAAGGTTTTGTATTTTGATGATGATTTGTTTTTGTAGTGTGTCGTAAAGTTCGATATCTTTTTTGTTATTGGTCAAAATGTATAACCGCACATTGTTTTCCAAGGCGGCAAGATCGACATTGATATCTTTTATCAGGAAAAGTTTATTGTCGGGTTGCGCTTCCTGATGGATGGACCGGACAATTTTCGTAAGGCTTTTATAAGCAAAATATCCGGAGGTTATTACGGCAGCCCCGATAATGAGGGCCAGCACTGTAATCTGAATCTCTATTTTGAATTTCGACATTTTACTTCTTATCCGATTATTTTTATTAAACGACAAAAGTCATGTTTTGTTTTATCCGATATTTTTCAAAAACTAAACGGCAGTTGAATTGATTTCGGTTTAATTCAAAACCTCTTGACAAATATGCCTATTTATTACTGATTAAACTTAATTTATCATAAAAAGTAATGGATTTATATTCCTGATCACTACTGACCGACTAAAATTTATTGAAATCCCTGTATGCCTTAATTCTATTACGTCCCTGTGGGACTTAAAGGGGCAAGGAGGTTGGTTTTATTCCTACCGATATTACATCCCTAACGGGACTGTCCCGTAGGGACAAGATATTGGTAGTATGCAAGTTACAAGTAACATGATAAGTCCTGTTGGGACGTAATATAATTTAATCGGTCAGTATTGATACCTGATTTTAATTTCAGGTCCGACTTTTTCACAAAACAAGGTAAATGTCGGTTTGGGTAAAAAAGCGTTTTACTTTTTGTGAAATACTAAGCAGTGGCAACCTGTTTAAATGAATAAAACGGGTAAAAGATGTCCGGTGATTATGTAGGGTTAGCCTCGTTATCAGTGCCTCATTCTATTTTTGTAAGCTTTGCCTGTAGTTACCCTTATTCAAGTGCCCGTAATTATGCAGGGCCTGAATCATTGGTTGAAATTATTTTTCTTAACTTTCGTTGGAAATCGTATTAGATTTATTACATACAGGCAGAGCCTGTATTAAATATTTCGACTGAAGTTAGAGCTTCAGCAAACCTCAACCTAACGGGATCAACAACCAGATACTATATCGTTAGGTGCAATGTGACTCAAATTTTCGACTTGAATTTCAAAGAAAAATACCACGACTAATAGGGTAAATTAACTTTCAAGGTTCATATGTTTAAAGAAATATAATTACATAAATAGAATCATATGAAAAGCAAAATCTCATCCTTTAGATTACTTTATCTCTTGTTATTTTTAGTTCTGGTTTCCACTAAATTGAATGCTCAAATATCTTACAATAGAGACACTATTATGCTAGCAGCTCAAGAAATTATTGAAGAAAACACTTATTGTGCTCTCATTACAATTGATTCAACCGGACAACCTCAGGTACGTACTATGAATCCTTTCCCTTCTAATAATGAATTAACTATTTGGTTCGGCACCTCCAGATATAGTCGAAAAGTGAGAGAAATAAAAAATAATCCCAAAGTAGCTGTTTACTACGCTGACCATAGGACAGCTAAAGGTTATGTTAATATTTCAGGGATAGCTGAAGTAATTGACAATAAAGAACTGTTGCTGAAAATGAAACGAGACTACTGGGAAAGTATTCCAAATTGGCAGGATAATTTTGTTCTGATTAAAATTGTATCAAAATCAGTAGAAGTAATTAACTATAGACATCACCTTACAAATGATCCAAAAACTTTCAAAGCTCCATTGATTATTTTGAACTAAGATAAAAGAGACTAAAACACTGTAACTAACTACCTACAATAAAATAAACAGGTCTGTCACGGTTCTTGTATTGGCATTCAACCAACCAGTTGACTTAAGGCTATGAGTAAAAAGAAAGAAGTTTAGGCCGAGGTTTTACCTCGGTCGTTCTATTTTTGCAGGGATCATGTACAAAACCTTAACAGATAACAATGATTAATGACGAATGATTAATGATTATTGGTTATTGATTATTGAAATCAAAAAATAACAATCAAATACTTTCACATCACATCGAGACATTCGTTGAGCTTCGTCGAAATGTCCGTTTAGCTTCGTCGAAACGAGTTGAGAGGTGGTTTTATCGTTCTCGGCATTTATTTATCAGACATGCAGAAAGACAAAAGAAGAGAAGAAAGATGTTACATGTTCTTTTTTTGATACTTCGACAAAAAGCTCAGTATTAAACCAAAAAACATAAAAAAACGATGCTCCCACCGCACTGACCAGCGCTTGACTGCCGTTTTTTCAAGCCTGCCAAATTTCAAAAATGAAGTACTTGTCATTTCGATCCCGCTACAAGCGGGAGAGAAATCTCTTTTTAGGATTGAGATTCCTCCTCATTTCATTCGTCGGAATGACAAACAAAATGCTTCGCACTCAGGGAATTATTTTAATCTAAGCGTAGGCCCAAGATTCTGCGATGTGGATTAAAACCCTACGAGGGTTTCAAACCCTCGTAGGGTTGGTGATTATAAGAAAATTGTATTTCACGATCACCTAGAAACGTTCGTTTAGCATTGTTGAAACGAGTCGAGAGGTACATTGCTAAGAAGTTCTCGACTAGCTCGAACTGACAATCCCATTAAACTGATTCCTGCATTCGCAGGCCAGCATGACCGGACGGGCAGGAAGACAAAAGAACAGAAGAATAAAATTACTCAAGTCTTATTTTTTTTTTGACTTCTCTCATTCCTAATTTTGACTTCTCTCATTTATAGTTTTGAGAAGTCCCATTTGTGAATGAGTGAAGTTCCGTTTCTGTTTTACTAAAAGGTTTTTCCAATTTACTCAAAAGGTTTTCAGTATTTACTCAAAAGGTTTTCTTCGATTACTCAAAAGGTTTTCGGCAATTACCTAATTGACTTAAGGCTATAAATAAAAAGAAAGAAGTTCGGCCGAGGTTTTACCTCGGTCGTTTTATTTTTGCAGGTATTAAATATTTCGAATGAGGTTAAAACCTCAGCCTGATAGGGAAAATATAATTGGCAAAAAAAAATCCCGACCAAAGTCGGGACCCTTTTAATATGTTAGAAGAATTTTACTTTTCTTCTTTCTTTGCTTTCTTGGCAGCAGCTTTTTTCTCTGATGCTTCCATTTCAGTTTTCAAATTAGCAAGTGCATCAAGATCGCCTAAAGTGGTTCGCTCGATATTATCGCTCATTTTCTTAACCGCTTTTTGGTTTGATCGCTCAGTGGTTTTAGCTTTTGCATTTTCTTTTACCTTTTCAGCAAATGCTTCATCCTGATGAATTTTCGCATGGGAAAGAATGATTTTCTTACTTTCTTTTGAAAATTCGATCACTTTGAATTCCATTGCTTCATCAACTTTAGCAACTGATTTATTTTCTTTTGCTAAATGACGTGAAGGAACAAAACCTTCAACACCATAAGGTAATGAAATTACAGCACCTTTATCATTCATTGAAAGAATGGTCCCGCTATGAACTGAATTCAAGGTAAATACGGTTTCAAAAACATCCCATGGATTTTCTTCCAATTGTTTGTGACCCAGACTCAACCTTCTGTTTTCTTCATCTACCTCAAGTACCAGAACTTCAATTTTCTCACCGATTTTTGTGAATTCGGCTGGATGTTTGATTTTCTTGGACCATGATAAATCTGAAATATGAATCAATCCGTCAACGCCTTCCTCCAATTCAACAAAAATACCGAAGTTGGTGAAGTTTCTCACGGTTGCAGTATGTTTTGAATCTTTAGGATATCTCTCGGTAATGTTTGACCATGGATCCGGGATTAATTGTTTCATGCCAAGCGACATTTTACGCTCTTCACGATCAAGTGTTAAAATTTGAGCTTCGATTTCATCACCAACTTTCAAGAAATCTTGTGCAGTTCTTAAATGTTGTGACCATGACATTTCAGAAACGTGAATCAAACCTTCAACACCAGGAGCTATTTCGATAAATGCACCATAATCAGCAATTACAACAACCTTTCCTTTAACTTTATCGCCAACCTTCAGGTTTTCGTCGAGTGCATCCCATGGATGAGGAGTTAATTGTTTTAAACCAAGTGCAATACGTTTTTTGTTATCGTCAAAATCAAGAATAACTATTTTCAATTTTTGATCAAGTTCAACAATTTCTTCAGGATGGTTAATTCTACCCCACGACAGGTCGGTAATGTGAATTAATCCGTCAACGCCACCCAGATCAATAAATACACCGTAAGATGTAATATTTTTTACTGTTCCTTCCAATACCTGTCCTTTTTCCAATTTAGAAATAATTTCAGTTTTTTGGTGTTCCAGTTCGTCTTCAATTAAAGCTTTATGCGACACAACAACGTTTTTGTATTCATGATTGATTTTAACAATTTTAAATTCCATTGTTTTGTCAACATAAACATCGTAATCGCGGATTGGTTTCACATCAATTTGTGAACCCGGAAGGAATGCTTCAA
>PHDM01000127.1 GCA_002840985.1 Bacteroidetes bacterium HGW-Bacteroidetes-17 | reverse complement strand
TTCCATGCTGCCCAACAAGGTTAGCTTGCTGTTTTTATCAGGAATGAATGAATCAATTGTTATGGTTTGCGGAAGTTTAATTTGATCTTTCTCTGCCAGATAAATGGCATAAACCGTATTCGAATTTTTCTTGTTTGTAAAACAAATATTTGATTCTTTAAAGGGTGCAATGGCCCTGGTATCATAAATGGCTTCTCCGTTGATTTTGATCCAATCACCCATTTCTGCCAGTAATTTGTAGGCGTCTTCGTCCCAGGTTCCTTCAGGACTTGGTGCGATGTTAAACAACAGGTTTCCTCCTTTACAAACAATGTCGACCAACATTTGAATGGCGTCGTGCCCGCTCATATAAGTTGCATTTGGGGTGTACGACCAACCGCCACCGGCAATGATGCAGGACTCCCAAGGGTAAGGCAATTCTTTTTCTGGCACTCTGTTTTCAGGTGTCAGGTAGTTTTGGTTTTTCCCTTCCACGGCCCGATCAACCACGATAAGTCCGGGTTGTTTTTGTCGTGCCTTAACTACCAGTTCATCCATTTTAATGTCCTGATTTACGATGGTACCATTCATAAATCCATTACCGATATTCGCCAATTTCGATTCATAAAACCTTGTAATTTCTTCTTTGGGCTCTTTGGCAACCCAACCTCCATCAAGCCATAAAATATCCACTTTGCCGTAACCCGATAAAATTTCCATGATTTGATTGTGGGTAAAATCCACAAACTTTTGCCATTTTTCGGGATAAACTTCTGGGTTGTAATTTACATTCCGGTCTTTGGGCGGAAAGTAGTGCCACCAATAATCATCGCTATGCCAGTCGGGTTTTGAGAAATAAGCCCCTGCCCACAAGCCTTCATTCCTAAAGGCTTCAAAAATTTCTTTGGTCACATTTGCACTTGGATTGGAACTAAAAGGGGTTTCTTTATCGGTGATTTTATAGTCGGTGTATTTTGAATCGAACATACAAAAACCATCGTGATGTTTAGTAGTAAATATGAGGTATTTCATCCCTGCATTTTTAGCTGCTTTTGCCCATTTCTCAGGATTAAACTTAGTCGGATTGAATGTTTTTTGTAACTCTTCATAAGCTTTTACATATTCAAAATAAGTGTCTGGAGTTCCTTCTTTTTTTCGCTGGCACCAGTCATAATCTTCTGGGCAAATTGACCATGATTCAACAATTCCCCATTGTGAGTATGATCCCCAATGCATCAAAAGTCCGAACTTGAAATCCTGCCATTGTTCCAGTTTCTCTAAAACAAGGGGGTCTGTTTCGGGAAAATATTTTTGTTCGTGTTCTTGTGCAGAAAGGCTGATAAACAGAATTATTCCGAATATCAACAAAAATGTTTTTTTCATACGACGAATCTTAATAATCAAATTTATTGTAAATATATTGCATAAAATTGATTATTAAAATTCATTCACCGGATGCAATTGAATTTATTCCCTTTCGTCAATTAGTGGTTTTTAATTCAATACCAGATCATGAATATAGTGTACTAGATGTTTTCAGTAGTGTTATTCATCTGCTCAAGACTTGCGCCAAAATTCATTAATTGATAAATAAATATTGGGAAAAGAATGAGTGAAATAAGACTGGTGAAATATCCAACAAAGGGTATGAGATTAACGATGCAGAGGATTGAAATTGTAATTCCTAATCCACCGGACATGCATTTGGGAACATTTTTAACTTTGGCAATGGCATTGAGATCGCCCGATATTTTACCATAAGCCAGAAATAACCAGTAAAAGTTGTAAAATGGTATAAACAGGTAACCAATCGCCTGGCCCGGTGTTTTAATCGTGGGAACTAAGTTTAATCGTTTTGATTCGTTGATTGAAAATTGCCATACCCTATGCAAGATTATTAAAAAATAGATTTGAGCAATTAATAAAATGATCAGACCAATAATCAAAAAAATCAACATTGATGCCTGTTCCGAATAAGAAGCGTTTTTTTCAATTAAATTTGTAAGACCAATCAAATATGGAATGATGCCAATCGCTAATAAAATAACGTACACCATGAAATTTCCAAACTTTTTCATTGATGGATTTTGATGTTTCGGCAAGATTTGTAACAGGTTTCCTAATTGAATAATGCCAGTAATAAGCAAGGTGTATGAAATGATAGAGAGAAACAATCCAATACGCCCGTAAGTATCATAAAAATTCGATAACGCTTCTGATTTTATTATCATTGGAACTAATCTCCACAGAAGAGAATTAAAAAACTCAATTCCAAATCCAATTATAAAATAAATACCATAATTAGATTTTAATTTTAGAATACAAAAAATAAATAGAACCAGGCTCATACATGGATAAGCCCACTGTTCGATAAATCGAATGATTTCCATATTGATTCCTCCGTAATTAAGTTAATAATTAATAAATAATTCTATTTAAAACAGTATTTCATATAGTCTGTTCTGAATGTGTTAAAGTCTACATCAAGAAATAAGACTTAAATATTCAATTACAAGAAGGCTTTTTCGATACAATTGCTTAATTCGCTTACATATTAATATTCTTATTAAAAACACCAATATTCGAAAATCATATGCAATTCTTTGCAAGTACGTATTTCATCGATTCGTCAAAACCGATCTTATCTCTTACAATTCAGGAAAGCTGAAAATCTTTGATTAATAAATACAATTTTAAACCAATAGATTTTCAGTTTAAAAGTAGTGAAAAAACAAATAACCTTTTAAAAAATCACTTGAAATTTTAGATTTCAGTAATATGGATATTTAATTCTTTTTATTTCAAATGCTCTTTAAATTGATGATTCATGTATTCGGCTGTAAATTCATTTTAATGAAAGTATCGCAGTGTTAACAAATTTCTGAAAATTTATAAAAAGTAAATTTAGCTTGTATATTGATCATTCGGTTCTTAAGGATTGAACAGGATTAGCTGATATTGACTTCAGCAATTTGAAACTGATTGGCACCATAGTCATGACCAGGGTAATCAACGCCGAATAAATAATGATATCAATTCCCATCTCGGAACGATAGGCAAAATTATTGAGCCAATTACTTGAAAAAACCCATCCGATGGTACCTCCGATTATCGCAGCAAATATTAAGATGATAAGGATTTCCCTTGTTAAAAGATTCAACTGGTTCATGAACGAAGCTCCCAATACATTTCTAATCCCGATCTCCTTTGTTCTTTCTTTTAATGAAAATGACATCAGACCGTATATCCCGAGGCAAGAAATAAAAAGAGCCATGATTGAAAAATATTTCAAGCTCTTTGAAAGTTGCTGATCCTTGGCATAAAGTTGTTCCAATCGCTCATCAAAAAAGTAATATTTTAGAGGATTATCTGGCACAATTTCCTTCCATGCCTTTTCAATATGAATAAGGGTGTTTTTAAAGTCTTCGTTGTTTAACTTAATAGAAAGATAGTTAAAGTTACCGTTTTCAGCAACTCCGATTCCTAAGGGTGTAATGGGTTTATGCAAGGATTCAAAATGGAAATCCTTAGTAACTCCGATAACAGTACCCAGTTTTTTCTTAAAGCCAAACTTTGAACCTAAGGGTTCTTTAAATCCGATTCTTTCAACAGCTGCACGATTAAGAATGTAGGCGTTGCCATTGTCGGTGAGAATATCTTTTGAAAAATTCCTGCCATCCTGCAATTCAATCTCATACAATTCTAAAAAATCGTAATCAACTTCTAATCTGTAGAAAAAAGGATTTTCACCTTCAGCCTGACCTTCCCATACCGGGATATTTGACCACCCTAATTGTGAAGGAATCCCTGATGATGCGGATACTTTCGCGATGTTTGCATTCTTCAACAACTCCTGTTTAAATGCATTTATTTTATTCCTTATAGGGCCTGCATACATATAAATTATATGTTCTTTTTGATAGCCAAGACTTTTATTTCCGGTATATTCCAATTGTTTGAAAACGCTGAAGGTAAATACAATTAATAATATGGAAACAGAGAACTGGATAACTACTACTGCTTTCTTTATGAGCAGGCCTCCTTTCGAAAATTTTTCAATTCCACCTTTTATGGCTTTCGCAAGTTGTATTTTCGATAAGAGGATTGCCGGATAGATTCCTGATATAATTGCCATCATCATAATCACTCCCAGACTGATCAGCAAAATCTGATAATTCCAGATTGAACTGAACTCAAGTTCTTGTCCTAAAAAGTCATTAAAATAGGGCAAAATCAACCACACGGTAAAAATTGAAATCACATAAGAAAACAAAACCATCAATAAAGATTCGCTCAAAAACTGCTGAACCAGTTGCATTCGTGAAGCTCCAACAATTTTTTTGATTGAGATGTATTTAGTATGGGCACGGTAATGGGCAATATACAGGTTCATATAATTGAAGCATGCAATAAACATGATGAAAAAACCGATCGATATAAAAATATAGATTGTTCCCATGTCACCGGTACCCCTTATTTGGCGATTGAAATGAATATCATAAAGTGGCTGAAGATGAAATGACCACTCCTTCTCATTAAATCCTTTAACGTCATACTTTCGGAGTTTGGTATCGAACTGCTCAAGATTGGTATTTTTTTGTAAAGTCAGATAGGTGGTATAGCTGTTATTGAGCCAGTTGCTGTTTAATAGGCTTTCACCGTTCAACGCTTCCAAGGTACTAAAGGAGGTCAGAAAGTCAAATTGAAGGTGCGAATTATTCGGTATTTTTTCTAGTACTCCCGTGATGTAAAATTGTCTACCATCATTCTTAACCATGATTTTACCGATAGGGTCCTCCTTGCCAAAATACTTTTCAGCCATTTTTTGAGAAATGACCATAGAATAAAGTTCCTTGAAAACTTCTGTTTTGATCCCCGATTTTAAAGGAAAAGAAAAAATATCAAAGAATTCTGGATCAACTATCAGTATCCTTTCGGCCACAAACTGATCGCTGAGTTTAAAAATCCAGGATTGGTTAATGGTCCGTGTAATCTGATCAATTTCGGGGAATTCGGCTTCCCATGTAGGTTTTAAAATAGCGGGTGAAACAATCCACCAATCGGAGGTGCTACCCATTACCTGATTACCAGGCTGACGCATAACTACACGGTAAATATCGCTTCCTTTTTTATGAAATTTATCGAACTTAAGTTCAAAGTTGACATATAAAATGATCAGTAAACAGCTTACCAGGCCTATACTAAGTCCCAAAAGATTGAGTGCAGCAAATCCACTATGTTTTTTAATTAACCGGAGTGAATCTTTAAAATAATTAAAGAGCATAACTTTAAATGTAGAAAATAAAAATAATATCGAAAGGACTTCTATATTTTCTAAATGTTACAGTTAACCGATGTTTTTTATAGAAAATGAATTTGTTACAAGCCGGATATATTTGTGTTGATACTTGGAATAATTATGTCAATAAAAAATGTTGAAAACTGATCAAAACTTATTCATTCTTAAGGATTTCAATCTTGAAAACATTTATTATTTTCAGGTGTTTTAAATTCATTAACCAAAAATAGCTGATTATTAAAGCATCAATTAAACATTAGGAGGACTTCATATGGCCAGACGAATTATTGGCATTCATGAAAAATTGCCACTTTTAGAGAGCCTGCCACTCAGTTTTCAGCATCTGACCGCGATGTTTGGTGCCACCATACTGGTTCCTATTTTATTGGGGGTCGATCCGGCCATCGCACTGTTCATGAACGGAATTGGAACCTTGATTTATACCTGGGTAACCAAAGGAGGTATTCCCGCCTATCTGGGCTCCAGTTTTGCATTTATTGCACCTGCTATGCTTGTAATCAGCGCGTATGGAGGTTTTGCACATGCCCAATCAGGATTTATCTTCTTCGGTTTGTTTTTCATTGCCATTTCATTTGTGGTTAAATATTGGGGAATCCGCTGGATTGACATTGTTATGCCCCCTGCAGTGATGGGTGCAGTGGTTGCCATTATCGGACTCGAACTTGCCCCTGTAGCAGCACAAATGTCTGGATTAGCCCCATGGCCAGCAACAGCAGGGCAAACGGTTCAGCCGTTTGTAATGAATACACAAGTAGTTACTGTTTCCATGTTTACCTTATTCGTAGGGATTATCGGTTCGGTTTTGTTTAAAGGGTTTATGCAGGTAATTCCCATCCTTTTTGCAGTGGTGGTTGGTTATTTGCTGGCCTGGGCCCTGGGAATGGTCGATACAGATATGATAGCAAATGCCGGCTGGTTAGCATTGCCCGATTTTCATGCCCCGGTTTTTGACCTTAACGCGATAATCATTATTGCACCGGCATGTATCGTGGTACTTGCCGAACATATCAGTCATCTGATTGTAACCGGTAAAATTACCGAAAGCGATTTGATGAAAAATCCCGGGCTTCACCGTTCCTTACTGGGCGATGGGATTAGCAACGTTTTATCCGGATTTGCCGGGTCTCCTCCCAATACCACTTATGGCGAAAATATTGGCGTGATGGCGATTACCCGCGTGTATTCGGTCTGGATCATCCGTGGAGCTGCGCTGCTGGCCATAGCCTTTTCGTTGATCGGAAAAGTTGCGGCCGCTATTTCAGCAATTCCCAATGCAGTGATGGGTGGCATTACCATGCTGTTGTATGGAGTGATTGCAGTGCAGGGCTTTAGAATCTTTGTGGAGCAAAAGGTTGATTTCAGTAAAAACAGCAATATGGTTTTGGGAGCCGTAACATTTGTGGTTGGTGTTAGCGGTGCAAGCATTAATATTGGAAGTGTTCAGCTAAAAGGAATGGCCTTTGCCGCAATTATTGGGGTAGTTCTATCTTTGGTTTTCTGGAGCTTCGGAAAACTTAAGATGATGGGTAACGAAGTCTAAATTCCTGCTTTACTCTTGTCATATCATTTTTTTGATTTTCATCCTAAAATGGATGCAAGTAATACCAGCGTTTATTTACTTGATTTTACCAAAAGTATGTTCCATGGCATCCAATGCAAACCTTGCATTTACGGTGACTGGTCCAACGCCCATATCAATGGCAACTTCGAGCGCTTCCATTACCTCATGAATGGTTGCTCCATCCTGATAAGCTTGTTCAATATGCCATTGCATGCAAGATTCACAATTGGTAACAGCACCAATCGCGATGGCAATCAATTCCTTTGTTTTTTTTGGTAAGGCGCCATCACAAAAGGTGGCATCGCCCATTTCAAGGAACAATTTATAAACTTTGGAATTTAGCTTTTCGAATCGGGCATTCGATTCTTTTCTTTTACGGTTGATTTCTTCGAATTTGTTCATGGTATTTATATTAGCTTATATTTTATGAGGCGTTTGAATCCTGCAATTTTAATAATTTTTGTATGTTTCCCCCTAATATTAATTCTTTATCACAGTTCGAAATCTCGAGATTTTTAATTCTGTTTATACTTTGCCTGATATTATCTTTTCCACTATAAGGGGTATCGGTCCCAAATAGAATTTTGTCGGCTCCGGCAAAACGAATGGCATCGATAAGGCGTTTTTTTGAGATTAACTGAAAAGGGGAGGTGTCGAAGTACAGGTTCTTATCTTTTAAATTTTTTTTGATAAATACAGCAAGTCCAAATAAATGTGCAACGATTAATTTCAGTTCCGGATGATTTTTCTTGTATTCAATTAATTTTGCTACCTCCGAATCATTAGATAAATGAATAAATAGGGGCAGGTCATTTTTTTCTGCCCAACACGCAACTTCTCTGAAAAAGTCAGAATCAACTGAAGATTTCTCCCAGCATTGATGCAGTTTCACCCCTTTAAAATCACATACTGTCCTTTTTTTGTCTAAATAATCTGATGGTTTATTGATCTGTGAGGTGATCCAAATAAATTGAATTACCCGGTCCTTTGTTTTTTGAGTCAAATCATATACATGTTCATTCCCCATAGGGATATCCTTGACTTTCCCGCTTAGTTTCATCATAAATTTGGTCAGGTAATTGGATAACTTAACAACATTACGATGTGGAAAAAGGGCTGCAATATTCGGAAGTGAATATTCTGCTTTGCTATTCAATTCACCGGATGTTAGTATCACTTTATCCACTCCATTGGAGTCAAGCGTTTTGATGATACTCTCTGCGGTCAAAAATCTTCCGCAGGCATGTGAATGTCCATCTATGATCATCTCTTGATTAATTATTTACATAACAATTATGCTGTTTAGTACTTTTTTTTCATGCCTTTTTTGTAATTCTTCATAAATTTCCCAAATTCTTTGTCTTTCTTTCTTCGTTCCGCAATGCTTGATTCAAAATGGGTTTTCTCTCTTTCCATTTTCAGGTAATTTTCATAAGAAGCTTCATCTATTTCTCCTTTTTCAACCGCTTCAAGCACAGAACAACCGATCTCATTGGTGTGCGTACAATCTTTGAATTTACAATTTTTAGAAAGTCCGATGATCGTGTCGAATGTAATTTCTAATCCATCGGTTGAATCGGCAATCCCAACTTCTCTCATCCCCGGGTTGTCAATTAATATTCCGCCATTCTCCAGCATAATTAGTTCTCTGTGGCTTGTAACATGTCTTCCTTTATTTGTACTCAGGCTTATGGTATCGGTACGCATAATAGTCTTACCTGAAAGATTATTTAACAGGGTGGATTTTCCAACACCTGAAGAACCTAGCATACAATAAGTTTTTTCTTTTTTGATCAGCGCTTTTAATTCATCGTATCCATCGAGTGATTCGTTACTTATGGCAATAACCGGAATATTTTTAATCCTGACTTTTATTTTCGCCAATATTTCAGAAACTTGTTTCTCATTAATTAAATCAACCTTACTGAGTACGATGATGGGACTTACCTTTGATGAGTTACATATGGTGAGATATCTTTCAATCCTGTTGATACTAAAATCCCTGTCGATAGCTTGTATTATGAAGGCATAATCAATGTTTGCAGCGATGATCTGAACTTCTCCGAAATGAGCAACAGCCTGCCTTTTGATGAGGGAGTATCTGGGCAGTATTTTATGGATAATTGCAAAATTAGCGTTAAAGGTTGAGAGCGCAACCCAATCGCCGACTGCCGGGAAATCCTCACGATTTTTGGCAGTAAAACGCATATTCCCAATGATCTCGGCTTCAAATTCACCTTTAGTTGTCCTGACTTTATACCGTTCCTTATGTTCTTCAACAACCCTTCCTATTTCAAAGTCATCAAGGTTGTTGTCTGTTCTGAATTTCTCAAATATGTTATTATATCCAAGGTCCTCTAATTTCATGATTTTATCTATTATGTAGTACGTTTTTTGTTTCAATCACAGAAGCTTACAAATTGGATTGACAAGTGTCGGATGACCTTGTTTTTTATCTGCTTTCATCTTCTGCTTCGGCAGGTGAGAAAGAGTGGTTTAATTCTACGTATGGTTGATTTCATTTTGCGTGTCTGTTACTGAAATACTTCTAAAGGTGAAAAATCCATTAAGCTACCTTTTTTATAAAGCATTACAGGAATTTCGTACCCTAAAGATAAAGGTAATCTATTAGAATTGTAAATTTGGATTGCATTTTTTACGCAAGCTTTGTAAAAGTTATGCTAAAAAAAAATAGCGTGGATTTTATGCCCTTTTAAGTTGCTGGTAAGGACATGATGCAGACTTATAAAGCATAGACTGAAAGTCCGCTCCAACGGGGATGGGAGCGTATGTTTATGTTGTGCAAATTTAAGCCTCATTAATCAAATTATCAGGGTATCAAGACTCCTGTTCTGTTGATCAGAAAAGAGTCAAAAGCTCATTGAAAGCAGGGATTCGAATCTATTTATGAAGTTGTTCATTAATTTTAAATAGCAACAGTTGTTTTTTAATCGGTTTGCTTATATGATCGGAACAACCACATGCCAAAGCCTTACTTCTGTCAGCTTCGGTAATATATGCTGTTTGGGCAATTATGGGTAAATCGGGCTTAAATTCTTTTATCTGTGTTGTGGCTTCGTAACCATCCATCACAGGCATTTTAAGATCCATCAACACCAAATCAATATGCGGGTTAGATTTGCATAACTTAACAGCTTCGAGGCCATTTTCAACCCTGATAATATTTATTCCGGAATGCGACAACATTGCTTCCAAAACCATAAAATTAGAGTCCTGATCTTCAGCGATCAATAATGTTTTAGTGGTATTAAATCCAAAATTCAATCCTTTAATAGTGGGTATTTCAGGTAATTTTTTAGGTGTTGCATTATTGTATGGAATGGTAAAATAGAATACTGAGCCTTTATCCAATTCGGAAGTTAACCACATTTTGCCGCCAAGCATTTCAACATAGGCTTTTGAGATAGACAGACCTAATCCTGATCCACCAAAATTTCGTGTAGCGGTGGTTTCAACCTGACGAAATCGATCAAATATTATTTTTTGCATATCCAACTGAATACCTATACCTGAATCTTCCACATAAAATTCCAATTGGCTGTCTTTTACCTTATATCCATAGTTGATATAACCATGTTGGGTAAATTTAAGGGCATTGCTAATAAGATTGGTGAGTATTTGCGTTAGTTTGGTTGCATCGGTAATAATAATTGCCTCATCA
>PHDM01000126.1 GCA_002840985.1 Bacteroidetes bacterium HGW-Bacteroidetes-17 | reverse complement strand
GATTTTGCTGGTGTCATCCTTTCTGGGAGGCAGTATTTTTCTGATCTTATGCGATACTTTATCAAGGGTACTGATTTCACCAAACGAACTACCCATTGGAGTTATCACCGGAATTGTTGGAGGAATTACCTTTGTGATCATCTTGAGTCGTACTTCACTGAAATTTAATAAATCTTAGTGATGAAGAACAGTCTTTTTTCAATACAGGATTTTAAATGTGGATATGATAAAAAATTCCATATTCAAAATATCAGCTTTGATTTGCCTAAAGGATGTTTTGCAGGGATCATTGGGCCAAATGGTTCAGGTAAAACCACGCTTTTCAGAGGAATTAGTGGTGAGCTGGCTACGCTTACAGGTAAAATCTCTATTGAAGGGAATATCTTAAAAAAGATGGGATTTAAAGAAAAGGCCAGGAATATCGCCGTCGTAAGTCAAAATATTGAATCGGTTCAGATCAGTGTGGAAGACTATGTGCTGATGGGCAGAATCCCTTACCAGGGGCGTTTTCATTTTTTCGATTCTGAACACGATATTGAAGTAGCTCATAAATACATGAAACTGACTGGTATCTTCCAACATAAGGATAAGATCATGGCTCAAATGAGCGGGGGAGAACAACAACTGGCAGCCATAGCTCGTGCCCTTACCCAGGAACCAAATCTTCTTTTACTCGATGAACCAACATCTCACCTTGATATAACACATCAGGTGCAAGTGCTCAATTTAATTCAGCGTCTCAATAAAAATCTGGGATTGACTGTGTTGATGAATATTCATGATTTGAACCTCGCAGGCGAATACTGCGATTATCTGGTATTGATGAAAAATGGGGAAATTCAGGTAAAAGGTGGTCCCGAAGAAGTGATCCGATATGATATTTTGGAAGAGGTTTATGAAACCGTGGTTATTACCCGAACTAATCCCATCTCTAAGAAACCCGTGGTATTTCTGGTATCGGAAAAGGTATTAAACGAAAAATCAGAATTAAATGAGTCATTGGGAGAAAATATCTAAAATAAATTCATTTTTTAACCCTATTTTTCTAAATTTGTTGAATACACCCTAATCTGTTAATCATGAAAAAGTTGATCTCCGTAATTCTTTTTTTACCCATTTTAATTTCTTGTTCGCAAATGAAAACTCAAGTTGATTTGATTGTATTCAATAGTAATATTTATACTGTAGATGATGGTTTTAGTATTGCCGAAAGCTTTGCTGTAAAGGATGGTAAATTTGTTGCGGTTGGTACAACCCAGGAAATTCTGGATAAATACAGTGCTCAAAGATCGATTAATGGTATCGGGCAATATATTTACCCCGGATTGATTGATGCCCATGCACATTTTTATGGATATGGAATGTCCTTATTAACCAATGCTGATTTGCGTGGGACTAAGTCCCCTGAAGAAATTGTTGAAATTTTAAAAACTTTTCACGAAAGCCACCCTGCCGAATGGGTAATTGGAAGAAGTTGGGATCAGAATGATTGGGAGGTAAAAAGTTTTCCTACCAAAGATATTCTGGATAAAGCTTTCCCCGATAATCCTGTTTCTCTTCGCAGAGTTGACGGGCATGCCGCTTGGGTTAACAGCGAAGCATTAAAACGTGCAGGAATCACAGCAAAAACAAAAGTTCAGGGAGGCGAAGTCATACTTGTAAATGGTGAGCCAAGCGGTGTGCTTATTGATAATGCTATTTCTTTGGTTGAGAAAATAATAACCGATCCTCCAGCCGAAGTTAGTGCAGAAGCCCTATTGGAAGCACAAAAGAACTGCTTTGCCGTTGGACTTACTTCTGTAGTCGACTGTGGACTTGATTATTCAACCGTTATGCTTATCGATGAGCTTAATAAGGGCGGAGAGCTGAAAATCAGGTTAAATGCCATGCTAAGCCCCACCGAAGAAAATTTTGAAAATTTCGTTAAGAACGGGCCTTATGTAACCGATTATTTAACGGTCCGATCAATTAAACTATATGCTGACGGAGCTTTAGGTTCACGCGGTGCACTGATGATTGAGCCTTATGCTGATGATCCGGAAAATAAAGGTTTGTTAATGGAAGACAATGACGTTTACCGAAAAGTATGCCAATTAGCATACGAAAATAATTATCAGGTTTGTATCCATGCCATTGGTGATATGGGTAATCGTTTTAGTTTAAATTTATTTGGCGAGTTTTTGAAAGAAAAAAACGACCGCAGGTGGCGAATCGAACATGTTCAAATTATTCATCCTGATGATTTTGAATTATTTGGCAAGTATTCTATTATTCCTTCTATACAACCAACTCACGCAACCTCCGATATGTATTGGGCCGGAGATAGGGTAGGTGCAGAACGGATGAATGGTGCTTATGCATACAAGCAACTGCTTGCAACCAATGGTTGGGTGCCAAGTGGAACCGATTTCCCGGTTGAAGAAATTAATCCCATGTACACTTTTTATGCTGCCGCGATCAGGAAAGATAAATCCGGTTATCCCGAAAATGGTTTCCAAATGGAAAACGCACTTACACGAGAAGAAACATTGAAATCGATGACTATTTGGGCCGCTAAAGGAAGTTTTGAAGAAGATAAAAAAGGAAGCATTGAGGTTGGAAAAATGGCCGATTTCATTATTCTTGAAAAAGATTTAATGACCACTGAAGAACAACACTTGCCTTACATGCGCGTATTATCAACCTTTTTAGCAGGCGATGAAGTGTTTAAGATCAAAAAGGATTAATATCGATTTTTGAATGATTATTGATTATTGAATAATGATTATTTAAGAATGGGTTATGTCATCTAACGGGTTATTCGCTTCTCTATATATTTTGAATTTACGATCCTCAGCGTTCCCATATAATCTAACCTAAATTCGATCAAATCGCCAACGACATAATTCTTTTTGTTATCACCAAGGTTTATTACAATCATATCTGAACTTGCCCCGGCCAATTGTAAACTTTTATCAACTAATTCTATATGCTTCACATCAACATCAAGAAGCCCTAAATCAATAATAGCCCGATATGATTTTTCCCCAATATTTGTCTGGTCAAACTCAATATTTTTGCCTTCTACATTTGTCCCAAATTCACCCATTGGAACCACTGGTTTCTCAATTAATTCTATTATTTCAGCATAAAGTTTAAAAACATCCGATTGCATTTTTTTTAAAGGCACATTATTATAGACATCAGTACCCAAAAATAAAGTTTCGCCCACTCTAAAATGATTAATTCCCTTAGGTAAAAGACGTTGGAAAATTAATGGAATCGTAACTGATGACCCTCCCGAAACATAAGGTATCTGTTTATTGAATTTAGCTTCGATCAATTGCTCATATAAACTTAATTGAATTAATTTATCGTGATTTGGCAAAACTCCATATAAACAAGACAGATTTGCACCAATTCCTACAACTTTAATATTTTCTAATTTAAAAACGCTTTCATAAAAAGCGATAAAATCTTCCCCTAGTACTCCTTCTCTAAGCTCTCCCAACTCAATCATAATTATGATTTTATGAATCTTGTTTTGTTTTTTTGCTTCTTTTGCTAAAAGTTTAATGGTCTCAAATTCGGTATTCATGCTGATGTCAGCGTATTTCACAATCTGTGGAATTGATCGCTTAGCCGGTGGCTTAATATATATGGTTTCAATTTTGGGATTGATTAATTTAATCTGTTTCAGATTAGATACCCGAGAGTCGCATATTTGGATTATCTCAAATTTTAATAATTCGGTTAAATATTCCTTGTGCCCACTTAGTATTTTTGAAACAGCCGACCATTCAATATTATTTTTTTTGAAGAGCGCATTGAGGTAGTCGAAATTTGATTTTAATTTCTTGAGATCTAAGTCTATGTAAGCCATGATTTTTTTTGTTATTTTATACTACTATTCGTTTAATAGTTTCTGATAAATGAGCCAAAACTTCATAATTAAGCTGATCGCTTATATCGCTAAAAGCACTTACTTTTATTTCTTGGTCACCTTGTCTACCGATAATGATTACCTCATCACCAACTTTCGCATCAGGTAAATTCGATATATCGGCTATAATCATATTCATATTTACAACACCTATCACATTGCATCTTTGCCCTGAAATAAGTACATGTCCTTTGTTACTTAGCGAACGATTGTAACCCGACGAATATCCGATAGGGATGAGCGCGGTTTTAATGGTGGTTTGTGCCAGATAAGAAATTCCGTAGCTTACAAATTCACCACTTTTGACTTCCTTAATCGTCATGATTTGACTGTTCCAGCCAAGTATTCTTTCTAATGGGTCGGTTTTTTTTGGTTTATTGTTGATGTATTGAATAAAAACTTCAATGCTCGACCAAAATCCATAGAGCATAATCCCTATTCTAACCAAATCCATTTTTGCTTTTGGATAAATAAAAGATGCTGCGGAATTTGCCACATGTTTATATTTTGGTACGATATCATTCTTTTCAAGAATTGCCAACATTTTTTGGTAATTCTTTAACTGTTTCTGAATTCTTGGATGATTCGAGATGCTTTCGGCTCCGGCAAGATGTGTGCAAAATCCAGCCACGTTAAAAAATGTTTCATTTTCTTTGATGATAGAAATAGCCGTATTTAAATCCGCTGAATTTAAGCCCGAACGATTCATTCCAGTTTCTGCTTCGAGATGAATATTTGCTTTGATATTGAGTTTTTTTGCACAAGCCAGTGCAATTTGCAAACGTTCGATGTTAAAAATGAAAAATTCGATTCCTTTTTTTATTACATCAGACATGTTTTCGTCAGAAACCCATCCCATGATCATAATAGGTTTTGGTTCTGAAAGACTATGGAAAACCCTGATCGCTTCGATATAACTAAAAACGGAGTAATGATTAATGCCATATTTTTCAAAAAGTGGGACAATCTGCTCTATTCCGTGGCCATAGGCATTTGCTTTAACCACAGCCGAGATTAACACTTTAGCGCCCATTTTTTTCTTTAAAAAATCAACATTGTTCTTCAAGGCTATCTCATTCAGTGTAATAATGGAACTATCGGTCATGTGGTTATTTAGCATCATTGTTATTTGTTGTTTTGTAAATTGTATAAAAAATATTTATCCCAGTTTCTATGATCTCATCCGGGAAATCGTAATCAGGATTATGAAGTTGGGGTTGCGAAAGCCCCGCTCCCAAGCCAAATAAGCAAGTCTTGTAGTTTTGCGAATAATATCCAAAATCTTCCGACCATTTAAAGGGCTTTTCAATAAATTCAATTTTTAGATTATTTTGATCTGCCGATTGTTCAACCATGCTCACACATTCATCATTATTGATGCTTGCCGGAAATGCTTCACTATAGGAAATTTCGCATTTCAATTTTTCGGATTTCGAAATAGCGTTGATGATTTTTTCGGTGTGATGAGTTAATAATTCCATATCCTCATTTTCAAATGAACGAAGGGTCATGTTCATTTCGGCATATCCCGGTGAAGTGCCAAAAGAAATTTCACCCATTTTGATATGGATAATGGTAAGCAATGTAAGATCCTTAAACAGTGTTTTGTTTCCAATAAATTCATTTAGCTGCTGAATAATTTTAGCTATGGCATTTGCAGGACTGATGCCATTTTCGGGTTCTGCAGCATGAGAAGTCTTCCCAAAAAGTTTTATAGTCATGCCCTTAGATGCAGCAGCAAAACTTCCTTTTTTAAGTATGATTTGATCTTTTTCAAATCCGGGAATGTTATGAAGTGCATACATAAAATCCGGTTCAATAGTTCTAAAAGCAGGATCTTCAATCACGTCTTTTGCCCCTTGTTCCACTTCTTCGGCAGGTTGAAAAAGCAAAACCACTTTCCCGAACATGGGAGGATTTTCAGCAATTTTTAGAGCCAGACCTGCCAGAATAGCCATATGTCCATCGTGCCCGCATACATGTGCTGCCTTTTGATTGACAGAAGCATAGCTGAGCGATGATTTCTCATTTATTGGTAATGCATCCAGCTCGGCTCGGAACATAATCGTTTTTCCGGGCCTCTCACCTTTAAAAACAAATGCTAGCCCTGTTTTACCTAAGGAAATTACTTCGGATGGAGCCAGGGTATTCATAAAATTAGCAATCCGTTCCGAAGTTTTGAATTCTTGATTTGAAACTTCGGGATTTTGATGCAGGGAATGCCTTAATTCAATAATTTCTTTATTTATCATTTTGTTTCTTAAAGAATAGATTTATCGTAAAATATACAAATGCTGAAGCGGTAATTCCAAATATATTTGCATCAAGATCCAAGGGTAGTTTTATATCTGAAATAATCAGGCTAACAGTTGTTGTTCCACCCACGATCATTGCTGAAATGGCAGCTATTGAGTTGGGTTTTTTGCCGTATAGTGCGATCAATATGGGGATAAATAAACCTGAAACCATAAATGCGTAGGAGTAGAGCATTAAACTAAGTACATTGGTCATGAAGGATGCCAACAATAAAGCCAATACACCAAGGCTCAGAGTTATGATCTGCGATGCCATTAATTGAGCTTTTCTACCTTGTTTAAACCTAAAAAGCTTGCTTAATATATCGGTTTGTACATTTCCGGAAGCAGCCATCAGGCAACTATCTGCAGTGGACAGCACAGCCGAAAAATAAGCCGAAAGCATCAATCCCATCAAGCCGGCAGGCAAAACGGTGTTTAGTAAAATGGGCAATCCCATTTCCGGGTCAATGCCAGTGCCTATGGTATATCCTAAGTCAGCAAACATTCCATTTTCAAAAGCAACCCTCGAAAACAATCCGAGCGTAACACCCATAAACGCCATTAAAGGCCATTCGAACAAACCTGCAATAAACCAGGCTTTCTTTGCTTGTTTCTCACTTTTCGATGCGTAAATTCTTTGATAAAGGGTCATCCCAACAAACCAAATAGGTATAATGGTTATGGCCCAATTTACCAGTTGTTGCCAGGAAACATTCGCCATTGAAATAAATTCAGGTCCAAGCGTTGTTTTTATCGCATCAATCCCTCCAATTGCATAATAAGAAATGGGAATCCCAATAAGGACCAGACCAGACATCAAAATTATCCATTGGATGGTATCGGTGTAAATTACAGCTTTCATTCCTCCTATTCCCGTGTAAATCACCGCTATTACTCCCATAATAATGAGTGCTGTTAAAAAATCAATTTCTACGAAAGTAGCAGATGCCAGTTTTGCCCCAGCTAATAATTGGGAACTGGTAAACCCGATATAACCTATGGCTGAGATAATACCGGCAACCAAAGCAACTTTGCTATTGTAAAAATGTTCAAATATTTGTGGAAAAGTAAAAAATTTATGTTTTCCCGAAAGCTTACTAACTTTTGGGATTAAAACCACTGCACTTAGCCAGGCTCCGATTAAACCGGTAAAAAGCATCCATGAACCAGCTAACCCAATTGTAAAGCCTAACCCGCCAAGTCCAATTGAAAATCCTCCGCCAACATCCGTAGCTACCACAGATAAGCCAATATGCCAACGTCCGAGTGTGCGTCCACCTAAATAATAATCGTCAATGGTTTCGTTTTTATTGAAGAAATAAACACCTACACCAAGCATTACAGCGAAATAGATAACAAAAATTATAATGTCAATTAATTGCATAGTATGGTAAACGTAAAATAGTATAGATCAGCTTGTCCTAATCTATACAATCAAGTTTTGAATAAATTAATTTTAACTTTAGTTGGTTTTTTTGAAACGCATTTCCGAATATTTATGCGTAAATCCAAGTTTTTCATAAAGAAATCGAGCCGGGTTATTCGGCTCTACATGTAATGCAATATCTCCGCTCGAAACTTCCATTGCCTTTTGCATCAGTTGTTTCCCGATGCCTTTTCCTCTGTAGTCTTTATGGGTAGCAATGTAAACCAATATGTTTTCAGGGATATATCCTCCCATGCCGGTTTGATTTACTACAACGGCACTTAAAATTTCAGCCTCTTCCGAGGCAACCAAAATAAAACCGCCAAACGAATTTATATCTTTTAGCGTATAATCAATGCATTTTGTAATATGAGGTTTGGGATCACCAAATTGTTCTAAATGTTGGTATAAAAATTCGACTATTTCCTGTCGTTCACTAAAGCTTGGTTTGTTTTCATCGTTAAAGATTTTTGTTTTAAGCATATAACTTTTCTCCTATTAATTGTTTTGTATTAGGCTCAAAATACGAATAATTACTTGAAAAATCAAAGTTTATTTGATTTAGCTTATTATTTGGTAAGGGTTTAAGGTTTTATAATCTTAATGAGAATAGGGAAGTGATTGGAGAAACAAAGATTGTTTATTCGCGTCTCACTGAGATGGCAATAGCTGTAAATTTCAAATTTTTTTGTGAAAATGTAATCGATACTATAACTGTTTCTAAGTTATAAATTTCTGATGCCAATACCTATGGATAGTATAATATTTATTTTATGCCATTAGGCCTTAATGTTTTTGGTTTTTAGATCTCAGACTATCAAGGATTAGTAAAATTATGATAAGTAAAAAAACAAAAATCTAACTTCAATTTGTTGTTTTTTCTATTTTCTTCTACCCACCAGTGAAGTGAAAATTCCAATAATACAAAGTAAAACAAAAGTGATGATAACAGCTTTAACACTCAAAATGAATAAATCTAAATTATCTGCATTTATTTTGTCATCGCCCAAAAATAGATGAATCGAAAGGGCTGCAATAGCCATACTGAACATCATTCCGGTTGTGCGCATGGTAGAAACGGTAGCCGATGCAATTCCTAAAAAACGATTTTCTACCGAACTCATTACAGAATTTGTATTTGGCGACGAAAACATTCCAAATCCAAATCCTAAAATCATTAAAGCAACAATAATATATGAATAAGGAGTTTCTTTACTAATAAAGACAAGCATCAAAAGACCTGCTGCACTAACCCCCATTCCTATGGATGCAAGAATTCTTGGATCTTTCGTATCGGATAATTTTCCTGAGAAGGAAGCAACAAAAGCCATAACAACAGGTTGTGCAATCAAAATAAGACCAGCATCTTTTGGCGATAAGCCTTTAACATATTGTAAGTACAAACTGAAAACGAATGTGATGGCAAATGTAGCTGCATAGTTTATGAAAGCGGATAAATTTGAAAATGCGAATAACTTGTTTTTGAAAAACAATTGTATTTCTAAAACAGGGTTCGACTGTTTTAACTCATAATTAATAAAAATGATTACCCCAGCAATACCCAGTAAAGTGAATATAATCGCTTCAGTTTTTGGTAAATGAGAAAAACCGTACATTAATCCGGATACAGAGACCATGTATATCATGGTACCGGTAATATCGAACTTTGCTTTGTTAGGTACCGCCCATTCTGCTTTTATTTTGGTGATTATTGCAACTATTATTAATAGGACCGCTCCGGTGTTAATGAAGAACAATGAACGCCATCCCCATAAACTTGTTAAAACGCCTCCTAAAACCGGGGCAATGGACAATCCTATGTAAACTGCCATAACGTTCAATCCTATCATTTTGCCTCTTTCATGCGGTTCAAATGCGGAGATTACAATAGCCATGCTGGTTGCAAATATTCCGGCAGCAGTAATTCCCTGTAAAAAGCGTCCTATTATTAACATTTCTGATGATGCAGAAAGAGCACAAAATAAACTGGATATTGCAAAGCTAATATTGCCGTAAAAAAACATTTTTCGTCTTCCCCAGCTGTCACTGATTTTTCCAAAAGGGACTAAAAAGATAGTGGTGGCTAAAAGAAAAGACATACTTACCCAACTTAAACCAACTGCAGACATTGAAAATTCTTCTCCAATTTTTGGCAATGCTACATTTACTGCAGCACCCATTAACGGATTAAGGAAATTGGAAGCCATTGTAACTGCCAACAATACATGTTTATTTAAATGGGGATTTGAATCTTTCATATTTCACTTTTAGGGCGCTTAAAAGTATGAAATTTGAAAGATAATTTCTGGGATATGAGTTTTAAATTTCTATGATGTTCCAGCTTTATTATAGTTCTGAATTACATTCTTTAAATTTGTTTTGTGAGTCGAAACAGAAATATCTGGTTTCCTTGTGGTTAAAAAGCATTTCTTTTCTTCTTTAGAATAGCCTTTGGGTTTTTTATATATCTAACCCTGTTATTGTTATAATCAAAAAAAAATAGATTTTTACCAACAAGGGTTACTCCTCTGGGTGAGTCGCACATTGAATTTTTTCCATCCTTGTATCCTTTTTCACCATTTCCGGCAATGGTATACAAAAATCCATCAGGTGTAAGCATTCGAATACAATTATTATATGAATCACCAATAAACAAATATCCTTCTTCGTCAATAACCAGTTCAGTGGGTACCCAGAGCATGGCTGAATCAACGAATCCGTCTTTTAAACCAGATGTTTTCCCTTCATTATCAGCACTTCCTGCAATTGTAGTTACAACTCCCTCTGGAGTTATTTTTCTTATTTTATTATTGTTTGCATCTGCTACATAGACATTCCCGGATTTATCAACAGCAACTCCGCAAGGGGCATCAAATGAGGCATCGGTGCCGGTTCCGTCCTTCCAGCTTCCCTTATTGAAATAAATATAAGGTTGTCCTCCTCCTGCTAAATTACTAACCATTCCGTCAGGAGTAATTT
>PHDM01000125.1 GCA_002840985.1 Bacteroidetes bacterium HGW-Bacteroidetes-17 | reverse complement strand
GCTTGATAAATACCGGTCAGAAATCCATGGAATGATTCACTGCAGCGGAGGGGCTCAAACAAAAGTGCTTCACTTTGTAAATGATCTTCACATTATTAAAGATAACATGTTCCCTTTGCCTACGCTTTTTAAAATGATCAGGGAACAATCAGATACGCCCTGGGCAGAGATGTACAAAGTGTTTAACATGGGTCACCGCATGGAACTTTATGTGCCTAAAGAAATTGCAAATAATTTAATTGAAATTTCCAAATCATTTAATATTGATGCCAAAATTGTTGGTTCCTGCGAAAAATCAGCAGGTAAAAAGCTTACAATTAAATCGGAATATGGAGAGTTTATTTATTGATGATTTTTAATTCTTAATAATTCTAAAGTTTTAAGTTTCAAGTAGAGAATCAATATTCAGTATTCTGTCTTCCTTCTTCTTTATTGTTTAATAACTTTTCTAACTTCTGTTTTATTCCTGAAAAGAAGAAGCAGGATATAAATTCCTGAATCAAATTCCCTGATATTGATCGTTTCCAGATGATGATTTAATGATTTTTCAAGAATAATACTTCCTTTTAAATCCGTAAGCTTTAACGATAAAACGGGATCATTTCCTGAGTCAATAGTTAGTAGATCTCCTGTCGGGTTTGGATAAACCCTGATCTGTTGGTTTAAATTTTCAATACCTGTACATGCATCCAAAGTTAAGGTTAATTCACTTTTCGCTGAATCGCAGGAGGTTTCTGCAAATGCCGCTGCCGAGAGCACAACGGTCCCATTTATTTTATCCTCCTCTCCGGGGAAATAAAATGATTGTAGTGTTGTATCTGATTCAAAGATTCCATCCCCATTGGTCGACCAGAAAAAATGTGTAAAATTTTCTGCTTCTGCCAACAAACTTAACCCGGTATAGTTAATACAAATAGTTGTGTCCTTTCCTGCCCATACATTCGGCTTTTGAATTACGTTTAACACCGCTTCATTACTATAAGCTTCTGTAAATCCATTTGAAAAAGACAATTTATAAATACCTTCATGATCCACAGTCAGTGTATCGATGAATAAAACTGCACCATCACGGCCCGGAATTACCGAATCATTTAAAAACCATTGATAGGTATATACATCTTCTGGGAATATCGAATCGAGGGTTAATTGATATCTAAGACCTTCGCATAAAGCAGTATCTGCAGGACTAATCATGACCAATTCAGGCAGAGAAGAAAACTCAAATGCACCTGCATCAGTACTTCGACCCATTGGTCGGGTTTTATAATCAAAGTCGAACGACATATTCAGGATTGAATCGAGCACAATTCCCTGATCAATATTTGGAGCGCCAGGCATTAAATGAAAGTTTCTTTCTGCAATATTTAAAAAATAAATATTTGAATCGGCTTGATATTCGGTTGAGTCGAAATAGTTTCCGGCCGATAAGGTATCAGCCAATACCATTGAAGGGGTTGTAACATCAATCATAGATCGATTAAAATCCCAATTTTTGACCCCCGGATTTAAGATCAAATTATTATACATCCGATTATTTGCACTTTGTAAGGACCAAAAACGAATGGCTATGTCTCTTGGATTTATGATGGTATTATTGATCAAATTGAAAGAGCTTCCTGCAATGGTCGTTCTGTCGTCGCAAAAAATCCCATAGGGATGATGGTTATCCGGGGGGCCGGGCACCAACCGTGAATTTCTACCTGCATCCAAAATTACGTTATTAAAGATCCACATATCTCCCAACCCGAATATTGATATTCCGGTACCATAACCATCATAGATCAAATTATTATAACATGAGCCACTGGTGCCTCCACCCATCACAATCCCCGACATCCCATAATACAATCCCAAAGCATTATCCGTAATTCCGGCATTTGTAATCACATTATTATATACTTCGCAGCCCTCAATTACACAGCCCATTTGAATTCCATCATAACCGGTACTATCAATAATATTATTATACACTTTCACATTGATAAGATCGTGAGGATACAAGGTAAGAGTGTCATTTCCACATACTTTTTTATATCCTGCGTAATAGGAATGACCAATATAAAACCCTTCGCCACCGGTTTTATGCACATAGTTATCATGAAAAATACTATTGTATTGCGTAAAAATGCCCCTGCTCGACAATGAGTCACAACGAGGATCGGTTTTACTCATAATGCCTGCAAATCCGGTATTATATACTTCAATATGATCAATCTCAAAATCCGAGCTAAATTCGTCAAGGCTGAGTCCATTTGATGACCCATTGGACGCAGTGATGGTAATTCCATAAAAAAAATCAGGATCACCACTTCCTGTAAGCCGAAAATAAGTACAATTATAAGTCACGATTCCGTAAGAAAAATTATTATTAGAAACCTCGACTTTTCCGTTGTGGTTAATGAATGTGATGAGATAAGTTTTCAAGCCCGCCTCTAACAAAATGGTGTCGCCCGGTTGAATTCCCATCCCTGCACCATCTACATATACCGTAGCTGTCGGGATTAAGTGTGTTTTTGAATAGGAGCTAAAAGAAGTTAGAATCAGCGCAAAAATAAGGAGTCTTTTATACATGAAATCCCACATTATATTCAAGTGTCATTGAAATCGAACACAAATATACAATTATGTTTTCGCCCATTAATTAACTCTAAGAAATATTGTAACTTTGCCATCCAAATATTGAAGATAAATGTTAGACAAGTTAAAGGCGATAAAATCTCGCTGGGAAAATATTAAGGAAGAGATGAATAGTCCGACAGTGATGTCGGATATGAAAAAATATATCAAGCTGAACAAGGATTTCAAAGAATTGGAACCCATTGTTCAATCATATGAAATTTACAAAAACATCCTCGACAATATTGATTCAACCAAAGAACTTTTGAAATCGGAAAAAGATGAAGAATTCCGTTCCATGGCAAAAGAAGAGTTGAATGAGTTGGTAGACAGACGAGATGCCATGGAAGAAGAAATTAGAATCATGTTGATCCCTGCCGACCCCGAAGACAGCAAAAATGCCATCGTAGAAATACGTGCCGGAACCGGTGGAGATGAAGCAAGTATTTTTGCAGGTGACCTGTATCGAATGTACCTCAAGTTTTTCGAAACCAAAGGATGGAAAGCTGAGGTTGTAGATGTAATGGAAGGTACTGTTGGAGGTTATAAGGAGGTAATCATCAATGTGAGTGGAAATAATGTATATGGTCAGATGAAATATGAATCGGGAGTTCATCGGGTTCAAAGAGTACCAAAGACTGAAACTCAAGGTCGGATACATACCTCTGCTGCTTCAATTGTTGTTCTACCTGAAGCCGAAGAATTTGATGTTGAGCTAAAAGATTCAGATATTAAAAAAGACACTTACTGTAGTTCCGGGCCCGGTGGACAATCAGTAAATACTACCTATTCAGCAGTACGATTAACTCACCTACCAACAGGAATCGTGGCTACTTGTCAAGATCAAAAATCACAAATTAAAAACCTTGCCAAAGCAATGGTAGTTTTACGCTCACGGATTTATGAAGTTGAATACAAAAAACATCTTGAAGAAATCACTTCAAAACGAAAAACAATGGTTTCGACCGGTGATCGATCTGCAAAAATCAGGACTTATAACTGGCCACAAGGTCGTGTTACAGATCATCGTATCGGTCTAACACTTTATAATTTGCCAAATATCATCGATGGAGATATCCAGGAGCTGATAGATAAATTGCAATTAGCTGAAAATGCTGAACGATTAAAAGCAGATTTATAGATAGCCATTTAAAAGACAAATTCAATACCATTGTCGACATACAAATCGGTATGAACAAAAAACCAATCAACGATGACCCGAGCAGAAATTTTTGAACTCATTAAACTTAAACGATCATTTTTATGTGTTGGACTGGATTCTGACATCGAAAAAATCCCTTCTCATTTATTAGAACTGGACGATCCTGTTTTTGCATTCAACAAACAAATTATTGATGCAACCATAGATTATACCATTGCTTATAAACCCAATCTGGCATTTTATGAAAGCAGGGGATCGGAAGGCATTCAAAGTCTCGAAAAAACAATTGATTATCTGGATAGTTTTCAGGATGAGATATTTACAATCGCAGATGCTAAAAGAGGAGATATCGGTAATACCTCAAGTCAATATGCAAAAGCATTTCTCGAAACCTACGGTTTTGACGCAATTACTGTTGCACCCTATATGGGTGAAGATTCGGTTTCTCCGTTTCTGGGCTTCAAAAATAAATGGGTAGTACTTTTGGCCCTTACCTCAAATAAAGGAGCATTTGATTTCCAAACATTAGTGAATGAAGAATCCGGGAAAAAACTCTATGAAGAAGTATTGGAAACCTCAAAAAAATGGGGCAGTGCTGATAATATGATGTATGTTGTTGGTGCCACAAAAGCAGAAATGCTGGCAGAAATACGCAAAATAATCCCTGAACATTTTCTGCTTGTCCCTGGTATTGGTGCCCAGGGAGGAAGCTTAGAGGAAGTTGCCAAATATGGCTTAAACAAACAATGTGGCTTGATTGTAAATTCATCGCGTGGAATTATTTTTAAATCTTCTGAAAAAGATTTTGCGAAAGTGGCTCAACATGAAGCAAAATTATTGCAGAAAGAAATGGAACTAATCCTAAAATCAAATAAGCTGATTTAGCTTAATTTCTATTATGACTATACCAATATATAATTCCGCAACTAGTTAATTTTAAAAGTACCGGTTTTAGTATAGCTTATGGGGTCGGAAAGAGCGTGATTTGAAATATCAATCAATTCGTAAGTATAGGTATAAGTTCCGGCCTGTAATTTCCCTAAAATGAGGGTATCGTTCTTAATTACACAAGGTTGCTTCATTGAACTGTTAAATTCTCTTTGATAAAGGATGGAGAAATTATTAATTTCCAACGTTTTTAATTGTTCATAATTACAAACAGTATGAACTATTTTCATTTCATCTTCTGAAGTCGGATTTAATGGAATGATTTCAAAATTAAAGTCATTGTCAACATTATCATCTGTTTTTGTACAGCTTATTACTGAAATTGCAAAGATGATCAGTAAATAATTTAATTTTTTCATGGTTATTTTCATCAATTAATCAGGTTAAAGATTTCGAAATTACATTAAGGAGTCTTAAAAAACCGATTGCCCTATTACTTAATGTTAACTATTATGATGTGAAAACTCAAATAAAGTTGCGTTGAATGTCAAAAAATGATAAACTTCCTTTATCTTTTTAGTGAAAAGGCTTTTGAGTAAATATGTATTGATGAATGAGGATATAAAAACCAGTAAGAAATATAACTTTAAGCTCAAGATTATTTATGAATGGCTAAATTATATTTTTTTAAGGCTTTTTGTGTCTCTCTTCCATTGGTGATTCTCAATATTTCCAGTATTAACGTTTTCTTTGGTCACGAACAACATGATTTCTACCTCTTTTTCAGCAACTGGTCGATGTAAAACATTTGCAGGAACGATTAAGAACTCATTTTCGTTAACATTTTCAGTTCTATCTTCAAACTCAATTTTCAGTTTTCCTTTCACTACAAAAAACATTTCATCTTCATGTTCGTGTTTGTGAAAAGGAAATTCACCAAAGACTTTTACAAGTCTTACCTGTTGTCCGTTAAGTTCACCAACAACTCGTGGATTCCAGTAATCATCAATCTGACTGAATTTTTCACTAAGATTAACAGCTTTCATATTGTTTATTTTTCTTTGTAGTAACGGAATAAATTTCGCGAAATTTATTTAAAGCATAAAAAAAGCGACCCTTTCGGATCGCATGACATTATATCTCTATAATGTAATTCCAACCATGTTTATCTTCAATTTCGCCTTCTTGAATACCTCTAAGCGTATGATAAATTTTTGTAGAAATTGGTCCTGCAACACCAGGAGTTCCATATTCATATAATTTATTTTGAGTTCGGTCAAAAATTTTGCCAATAGGTGAAATGATGGCGGCAGTTCCACAGGCACCAACTTCATCGAAAGTACTTAATTCTTCAACCGCTACAGGTCTTCGTTCTACTTCCATACCCAAATCCCTCACAATTTGCTCCAGGCTCATATTTGTAATCGATGGAAGTATGGTTTTAGATTTAGGGGTAATATAAGTATTCCCTTTTATGCCAAAAAAGTTTGCCGGTCCGGCTTCATCAATGAACTTATGCTCTTTGGCATCGGTAAATAATACCGAAACGTAACCTTCATCTTTTGCTCTTGATGCAGGTCTTAAACTGGCCGCATAATTACCACCGACTTTGATATTACCCGTTCCTTGAGGGGCCGTACGATCATAATCGCTCACAAGTTGAATCGCTACCGGTTTGAATCCTTCTTTAAAGTATGGCCCTACAGGCCCACAGAATACGACGAATGTATATTCTTTGGATGGTTTTACACCCACTTCAGCTCCCGATCCAAATAATAATGGGCGGATATATAGTGATGCACCCGTTCCGTAAGGGGGGATATATTTTTCATTTAGCTTAACTACAGATGTAATCGCATCAAAAAATAATTCATCCTGAACTTCTGCCATCATAATTCCTTCTGCAGACCGTCTCATTCTCATTGCATTTTCTTCCCATCTGAATACCCTAACTTTTCCATCTTTTCCACGAAAAGCCTTCATCCCTTCAAATGCTTCCTGACCATAATGCAATCCGGTGGCTGCAATATGAACATTAATATATTCTGATGATGATACTTCTAACTCACCCCAAGCTCCATCTTTGTATACGGATCTGACGTTAAAATCAGTTTTATAATATCCAAATGGTAATTTACCCCAGTCAATGCTTTCCATAGATCAATAATTTAAAATTAGTTATCAATTATATTGCCCATAAAATTACAAAATAAAATGATTTCAGTAATCTAAAAGCAGTATAAATTAACTTTATAAATGGGGAAATTTAGTGAAGAAGATAGAATTTTTTATTAGTTACAATTAGTTGGAATTAGGTTAAAAAATAAACCAGCATTACAACAATAATCAGCGCCGGAATCATATTCAATATCCGAAGCTTTTTTATCTCTAAAATATTGATCCCCAAGCCAATTAACAGCACTCCTCCTACTGCCGAAAGCTCGTTGATAATTGGTTCGGTAAAAAAGCTTCCGACACTACCTGCCAGAAGCGTTAATCCTCCCTGATAAATTAAAAGTGGAATGGCAGAAAAGCCAACTCCAATTCCCAAAGCTGACGCAAGTGCAACGGAAGAAACACCATCCATTAAAGATTTCATTAGAAGTAGCTCCGAATTGGCATTGATACCTTCTTCTATCGCTCCCAAAATGGTCAATGAACCCATGCAATACAGTAAGAAAGCAGTGATCAGTCCATCCGAAAATTTATCATTTTTTAATTTTACTTTCGATTTTACCCATTCACTAAATCGGTTCATATATTTTTCCAAACCGATCAATTCGCCTATAATTGAGCCTAAAACTAAACTTCCAATACCGATGACAAAATGTTGCATTTTCAAAGCCATCATCATTCCAAGCAAAAGCGTAAAAACACCCATCACCTGAAAAATAATCTCAATTATTTTTTTTGGCAGTCTTGATTGAATTAAAACTCCTATTACGGTCCCAGCTACAACAGCAGCCACATTGACGATCGTTCCCAGCATTATTTATATATTGATTATTGACTAATTATTATTGTTAATTGTTCTTGCTATTTCTGATTTATTAAAAGTTTTTCGAGATGGTGATATTCGATCCCATATTGTTTTTTTAAACCGTCAATTTTTAATTGCAAGGGCTCCATTTCAATTTTTTTATCGGTTTTTACACCTGCAATCATGAGGTTTTTGGCCGTGTGTTCATTCGAAATAAACTCGAAAATTTTGGATTCATACCCTTGTTCCTCCATGATTAATGCCCTGATGGTATCGGTAATCATTTCTGCTTGCCGTTCCATAAAAATACCATATTTCAGTTGTGGCAGAACCTCAACATTTGCATGCATCTGATTTCTGATCTGCTTGTGGCAACATGGGGCACAAACAATAATGGCCGCATCAGATTTTATTCCCTGATAAATTGCATCGTCGGTAGCCGTATCGCAGGCATGTAATGCAATTAATACATCTACTTTTTCGTACTCGAATTGATCAATTGAACCTTGTTCAAACCTTAATCCGGTAAATCCACAATCCTTTGCCAGTTGATTGGAGAACTCAACCAATTCCGGCCGTTGCTCAACCCCGATCATCTCAATTTCAGTGTCGAATTCACGCTTTAAAAAATCATATAGGGCAAAGGTCAAATAGGCTTTTCCTGCGCCCATATCCACTATTCTTAGTTTTTCGCCCCAGGTTCTTGAATTCAAAATAGGGTTCAGTAATTCAATATATTTATTGATTTGCTTGAATTTATCAGTCTTTTTCGGCCTTACGATCCCTTTTTCATCTGTAATTCCGAGTTTGTGTAGATAGGATGAAGCAGTTTCAACAAAACGTTTTTTTTGATGATCATGCTGTTTGTCTTCGAGAGGTGATAAAGTTGGAGGAGCGGTTATCAAATGACCTTTCCCTTTTTTATTAACTGAAAGTGTCAAATCGGCATCTGCTGTAAACAGGTGTGCTTTCATCAATTCTACACCCAAATATTTTTCGATTTCGGGTTTTGCTTCATCAAAAGCATAATTTTTGACCTCGTCCCTGTTCTCATATCTAAAATTAAAAGAAAGCATTTCTTTATTTTTAATTTCAACGATCCGAACATACACGTTTTTTAACTCCTTGGTTTTACCACGTTTTTTTCCCAGAGTTAGTTTTATAAATGTTTTCTTTTGTGTTGAAAGCAAAAATTGTTCAAGAAATTCATTGATCACCAAATCCATAAGACCATTATTAATTTTTACAAAGGTATTTAAATTTTACATCGGCTCTGGCCAATTTCATCAAACCAGATAATAGCTCACATTCAGGACGATTAAATTTAGTTTTGGTTGCTGGTTGCCGGTTTCCTCATCGTACATTTTATAATCTACATTTCACATTCTGCATTCTGCATTTTACATTTTGCATTCACCTTTTAAAACAACCACCTAACCCATCTATTTTACAAATTTACCAATTCACAAGTTTACCATTTCACCAATTCAACATTCCACTTTCACGGTCATTTTGGCAGGGTATTGTCCGTGGCATTTTCTTTGATTAACCTTAGCAGACAAAAAAATTACGGAAAATGCAAAAAGGAAAAATTAATGTACAGACGGAAAATATCTTTCCGATAATCAAAAAGTTTTTATACTCAGATCACGAAATATTTTTACGTGAAATTGTATCTAACGCAGTAGATGCAACTCAAAAACTAAAAACGCTTTCTTCGCTTGGCAAGTTCAAAGATGAATTAGGCGACCTGACGATTCAGATAATCCTCGATAAAAAAGCAAAAACCCTGACAATAAAGGATAGAGGTATTGGCATGACTGCGGAAGAAATTGACAAATACATCAATGAAATCGCTTTTTCAAGTGCCGAAGAATTTGTAAAGAAATTTAAAACAAAAAGTGAAGCTGAGGCCAACGCCATTATTGGACATTTCGGATTGGGATTCTATTCATCATTCATGGTTTCTGAAAAAGTTGAAATCCTTACCAAAACCTATAAAAAGGGTGGAGCTACAAAAGCCATGAAATGGGAATGCGACGGAAGTCCTGAATATACCGTAACAGAAATCGATAAAGAAGATCGTGGAACCGAGATCATTCTTCATATTGATGAAGAATCAAAAGAATTTTTAGAAGAATACCGAATCCTGAACCTGCTAAAGAAATACAGTAAATTCTTACCTGTTCCTATTCAATTTGGCACTGAAAAAGTGAGTGAAAAAATCGAAGGTGAAAAAGATAAAGATGGCCACGACAAATATAAGGAGATTGAAAAACCGCGTATAATCAACAATACAAGTCCTTTATGGAAAAAGAAACCAACGGATTGCACCGATGAGGATTACAATTCTTTTTACCATGAACTCTATCCGATGACTTTCGAAGATCCTTTATTTCACATTCATTTAAATGTTGATTATCCGTTTAATTTAACCGGAATTTTATATTTCCCGAAAGTTAAAAAGAACCTTGAAGTTCAGAAAGATAAAATTCAGTTGTTCAGCAATCAGGTATTTGTTACCGATTCGGTTGAAGGAATTGTCCCTGAATTTTTAACCTTGCTTCATGGCGTAATCGATTCGCCGGATATTCCGTTGAACGTTTCCCGTTCGTATTTGCAAAGCGATTCGAACGTAAAAAAGATCTCCAATTATATCATGCGTAAAGTGGCAGATAAACTGGAAGAACTATTCAAAAAAGATCGTGAAGCTTTCGAGAAAAAATGGGACGACATCAAAGTTTTCATCCAGTATGGAATGATTTCGGAACCTAAGTTTTATGATCGTGCTGAAAAATTTTCTTTGTTGAAAAACATGGAAGATAAATATTTCATGTTCGACGAATACAAAGAGCATGTAAGTGCCACTCAAAAAGATAAGGAAAACAAACTCGTTTATTTATATACCAACAATAAAGAAAGCCAGCATGCTTTTATCGAAGCGGCAAAAAGTCGCGGATACGATGTTTTGGTAATGGATGGTGTATTGGACAATCATTTTATCAACTCGCTCGAACAAAAGTTGACCGATCCTTCATTCAAACGAGTTGACTCTGACTCAATCGATAAACTTATCCAGAAAGAAGAAGCTTTGCCTTCGAAATTAGATGAAACTCAAAAGGAAACGTTAAAAAAGGTGATTGAGAAAAACATTGACACAAAAACATTCACGCTTTCATTTGAGAATATGAGTGAATCTGATATGCCTTTCCTGATTACTCAAAACGAATTTATGCGTAGGATGAAAGACATGCAACAATTAGGAGGAGGAAGCGCGATGTTTATGGGTGACATGCCTGATCATTTTAACCTTGTTGCTAATGCCAACAATCCTGTTTTTAGTCAATTATTTGAAGAAAAAGAGGAAGAAAAACAAGATGCTATCGTTAAACAATTATATGATTTGGCACGACTTTCACAAAATTTATTAAAAGGTGAAGCTTTGACAAACTTCATCAAAAGGAGTGTTGAAAACATTAAATAACTAGCATAATAATTAAAAAAATGCAATTTGAAAAGTAAGGATAATTAATAACTTGTCACATCGAGATGTCCGTTGAGCTTAGTCGAAACGAGTCGAGATGCTTGTTCGTAAATTGAAACGAGATTTCGACATTTATCCGCCTTCGGCGGAAGATCAATCTGACCTTTTGTCGAGTCTCTTAAATACAATATTATCATTAAAATTTTTATTTCTATATTAGCAACAAAACATATAACAAATCAAATGAAAAACATAAAAAAATCGTGGATCATCATCGCTGTGATAATAGTAGCTGTATTGGTTATCTATTCATCAGTTAAAGGAACCTATAACAATATGGTTACCTATTCAGAAAACATCAACGGAATGTGGTCGCAAGTAACAACCGACTACCAACGCCGAATGGATTTAATTCCAAATTTAGTGAATACCGTAAAAGGTTATGCTGATTTTGAACAAGAAACATTAACCGCGGTTGTTGAAGCAAGAGCAAAAGCCACCTCCGTAAATGTAAGTGCCGACAACTTAACCCCGGCCATGTTTGAACAATTTCAAGCGGCTCAGCAAGGATTAAGTTCATCTTTGAGCCGTTTATTAGTTACCGTTGAAAAGTATCCTGAGTTGAAAGCAAATCAAGGCTTTTTGGATCTTCAGGCTCAACTTGAAGGCACAGAAAATCGCATTGCGAATTCCAGAAGGAAATTTAATGAGTCAACTCAACTTTTCAATACCTATATCAAAAAATTCCCTAAAAATATCTACGCAAGTATTTTTGGGTTTGAAACTAAAGCGTATTTCCAGGCTACCGAAGGTGCTGAAAAGGCCCCCGAAGTTAAATTCTAGAATTGTAAATATGTTTATAATGTTCATTTAAAATAAAAATCATGGTATCAGCACAAAATTTCTTTAGCAAGGCCGAGAAAGATGAAATCAAAAAATCGATTCTCATGGCCGAACTTGACACCTCGGGTGAAATCAAAGTTCATATTGAAAATCATTGCGATGAGGCTGTGCTCGACCGTGCTGCATATTGGTTTTCCAAATTAAAGATGGACAAAACCGAACTTCGAAATGGAGTACTTTTTTATCTGGCTGTGAAAAGTAAAAAATTTGCGATTATTGGAGATTTAGGCATTAACCGACAAGTTCCTAAAGATTTTTGGGATGAAGTAAAGGGAGAAATGGCCGATCATTTTACTAAACAGGAATTTTCGGAAGGGCTCTCAAAAGGGATACAAAAGGCAGGTATATTATTAAAAAAACACTTCCCACGACACTCAAACGACATAAACGAATTATCAGATGAAATCTCTTTTGGAAGCAATTAAACGAATGAAAAAATTTAACAGAATACTACTTATCCTGGTTCTTGTTTTATCCTCTTCAGCAATTCTTTTTGCGCAAGATGATATCCCTGCAAGGCCTAATCCACCTAAACTTGTTAATGATTTTACGCAGACTTTAAGTCCGGATCAAATCAATAGCCTCGAACGAAAATTAGAGGATTTTAGCAATAAAACCTCAAACCAGATAATGGTGCTGTTAACGAACGATTTAGCCGGTTATGAAATTTCTGACTTTGCTGACCGGATTGGGGATAAATGGGGTGTTGGTCAACAAAAATTTAATAATGGGGTTGTTATTGTAATTAAACCTAAAACCGGACGCGAAAAAGGATTGGCAAGGATTTCGGTCGGTTATGGTCTAGATGGTGCTATTCCCGATGCGATAACGAACCGGATCGTTGACAATGAAATGATCCCTTCATTTCAACAGAACGATTATTATACTGGGATAGAAAAAAGCACAGATGTATTAATGGCATTGGCTATTGGAGAATACAATTCGGATGAGTACAGGAAAAAAACAGAGGGGAGCCCCCTTGGGATTTTAGTTCCTATCATTGCCATCATCTTTTTCTTGGTTTTTAGCCGAATGGGCGGCAAAGGTAGCCAAACATATGGAAGTAAAGGAAGCAGTATGCCTTTATGGGCCATGTTCTTTCTCGGAAGCGCGATGAGCAGAGGTGGTCATCATGGTAGCTGGGGTAATTTCTCTGGTGGATCAGGTG
>PHDM01000124.1 GCA_002840985.1 Bacteroidetes bacterium HGW-Bacteroidetes-17 | reverse complement strand
AGCCAACAGGGTGAATTGAATAACCCTGAATCAAGGTGGGGTGGCGTGATGCGTAAAATTGAATCAACCGATTTTGAAGCTACGAATGTTGAGTATATCGAGTTTTGGTTGATGGATCCATTTTCCGAAGATGCGACCAATAATGGAAAACTGTTCTTTAATCTTGGCGATATTTCAGAAGATATTTTAAGGGATTCACGAAAAAGTTTTGAGAACGGACTTCCTACGGGTCCTGACGTTATTAATGTTGATACCACAATTTGGGGTCGTGTACCAACCTTGCAATCATTGGTTGAATCATTCGACAATCAGGCCGGAACCAGAAAATATCAGGATGTGGGTTATGATGGTTTAAGTGATGAAGACGAAAAATCTTTTTTTAACGGTACAACCGGCAAACATGACTATTTGAATAAAATTCAGCTGAATTTTGGTACAAATTCAGCTGCTTATTTAAATGCACTTCAGGATCCGGCATCTGATAATTATCATTATTTCAGAGCAAGTGCATACGATGACGATAACAGATTCGCAAGTATCCTGGAACGATATAAGAATTTTAATAACCCTGAAGGAAACTCACCTTCAAGCGATCAAAACATTGAAAGTTATCCAACCGCTGCCACTTCATTGCCTAATATTGAGGATATTAATTATGATAATACTTTAAGTGAAGCCGAACGCTATTTCCAATATGAAATTGATTTGGATAAGGCAAAAATGAATATTGGCGAAAATTATATTACCGATGTTTATGAAGCTACTTCACACCAGCTTCCGAATGGTAACTTCAAAATTACAAAGTGGTATCAGTTTAAGATTCCCATCAATCAGCCTGATCAGGTTGTTGGTAATATTCAGGATTTTAAATCTATCCGTTTTTTACGAATGTTTATGAATGGCTTTCAACGACCGGTGGTGCTTAGATTTGCAACATTAGAGCTGGTTCGGGGAGAATGGAGAAGATATAACCATTCTTTGCTCCCGGGTGAGGTCTCAGTTCCTATTGAGCTTCAGAGCCAAACTACGTTTGATGTTTCAGCTGTAAACATTGAAGAAAATGGTAAGAGATACCCCGTTCCTTATGTAGTTCCACCAGGAATCGAACGGGAAATAAATATTGCAACTACGGATATCATCAGGCGAAATGAGCAATCGATGGTTTTAAAAGTTGATCAACTTGAGGACGGAGATGCAAGGGGCGTATACAAAACGACTGATTTCGATTTTCGCCAGTACAAAAACCTTCGCATGTTCGTGCATGCTGAAAAAATGATTGAATCGCAAGAACTTCAACAAGGGGAATTGAGTGTTTTTATGCGATTCGGTGCCGATTTTACAGAAAACTATTACGAATATGAAATCCCATTGAATTTTACACCCTGGGGAACAACCGTCGCTGATCCGGACGCCATTTGGCCCGATGACAACAGTTTTAATATCGATCTCGAAAGACTTGTAGAAATTAAACAGCAACGCAATATTGCAATGCGTGATCCTAACTCTAATTTAAGTAATTCTATACCTTACGTTGTTTATGACGGGAATGCCAAAGTTACTGTTATTGGGATGCCCAGTATTAGCGATGTAAAAGCTGTACTGATCGGAATTAGGAATCCGAAGCAAATAAATTCGGCTGCAGGAGATGATGGATTGCCCAAAAGTGCCGAAGTATGGGTAAATGAAATGCGATTGACTGATTTCAGTAATAAAGGAGGTTGGGCCGCAACGGCGCGTATTTCAGCAAATTTGGCCGATCTTGGCCGAATGACTTTTATGGGAAGCCACAATACTGCCGGGTTCGGAAGTATTGAACAAAGGGTAAACGAAACATTCAGGGAAGCTATTACTTCTTTTGATTTTAGTACGGATATGGAATTAGGTAAATTTTTCCCTGAAAAATCAGGCATTCGAATACCCTTCCATTTTGACTATTCAGAAGCTCAAAGTACTCCACAATATAACCCGCTGGATCCTGACGTAAAACTCAGTGATGAGTTAGAATCATTTGAAACCAAACAGGAACGTGATTCACTGAAAAGAGTTGTTGTTGATTATGTTCAGCGGAAAAACATCAATTTTATGAATGTGAGAAAAGATAAAGTTAACAATACCAAAAGTAAAATTTATGATGTTGAAAATCTAAATTTATCCTATGCATATTCTGAAATTTATTCGCGTAATATTGATGTTGAATATGATATGAAAAAGGCTTATCGAGGTGGTTTCGGATATAATTTCAGCAATAATCCCAAGGTTTATAAGCCTTTTGGAAAATCAAAGTTTCTTGCACAATCCCCTTATTTAAAATTAATTCAGGACTTTAATTTCTACCTTGCTCCTAAGCTTATTTCGTTTCGTACAGATATGTTCCGAGAACATGACATGCGTACCCTCAGAAATAAAAGCAGGGGAGACGTTCCAATGGAAACATCCTATGTGAAAAAATGGGATTGGAACAGGAACTATAATATTAAATTCGATTTATCACAGTCGTTAAAACTTGATTTCAGGGCCAATGCTACGGCATATATCGATGAACCACAAGGGAATCCTGAAAAAGGAGATGCTGATTATTCTGCTTATCGAAAAGAGATTTTTAATGAAATTGGCAGATTAGGTACCATAAACAGATATAATCAAATATTACAGCTGAATTATACTTTGCCATTACAGAAAATTCCAATAATTGATTGGGTTAGTTCTCAGGTCAACTATCAAGGTACGTACAACTGGGGAGCTTCACCACGATCTTTACAGGAACGATTTGGGAATCAGATTGAAAATTCAGCGCAGATCCAGTTCACTGGTGATTTTAACATGACCAGACTTTATGATAAAATCCCATATTTTAAAGCACTTAATCAACCTGCGAGAAGAGTTCAGAATAGAACCCAAACAGCAATAGGACAAAATGTTCAAAAGGAAGTTATGCGAGGCCAGGAAGAAGTTGAATCGCCAAGTAGAGTCAATTATCTTAAAGTTGTTGCAGATAATTTTTTAAAAATTTTGATGGGAGTTAAACGCGCTTCTTTTAATTATTCTGAAATAAGTGGAACTTATATTCCGGGTTTTTATCCCGAACCAACCTCTTTCGGAAATTCATGGAGATATAGCCCTAGTTCTGATGTTTACAATGACGCTCCATCAAAACTTGCACCGGGAATTGGGTTTGTATTTGGGGATCAGAGGGACATCAGAAATGACGCCGTTCGTTATGGTTGGCTATCGGCCGATACCCTTTTAAATCAGCCATATGCAACTAAAAAAACAACTAATTTAACCTTGAGGGCTTCAATTGAACCCTTTCCCGGCATTAAAATTGAATTGAATGCGGATCGTGCATATTCCATAAATCATACAGAGTATTTCAGAGCAGATGCGAATGGTGATTTCCACTCTTATTCACCGGTTGATAACGGAAGTTTTAGCATGTCGACCATCGCTTGGTCCTCTGCCTTTAAAAAGGAATTGGCTGATAACATGTCTGAGAATTTTGAACAGTTTAAAAACAATCGTGAAGTAATCGCTTATCGGCTCGCCGGCGAAAATCCAAATTATTCCGGACAAACATTTAGTACGGATACCATCAACGGGACAACAATGCGTTTCCCGGTTGGTTATGGGCCGTCCTCTCAGGATGTATTATTATATTCATTGTTAGCAGCCTATACAGGAAAAGATGCAAAAAAAATGTCCTTATCAAAATTTCCTCGAATTCCACTTCCCAATTGGCGGATTACTTTTACGGGCCTATCACAAATTAAGGCGTTGCAAAAAATCTTCCGAAATATCACCATTATGCATGCTTATCGTGCTTCTTATAATGTTGGAAATTTTGTTTCAAGCGTTGGGCGACAGATGGTTGACGGTTATCCTGCAACATTAAATGTTGATGGGGAAAATTATATTCCGGAATATGATATTTCACAGGTTTCAATCAGCGAACAGTTTACACCGCTTATCAGTATTGATGTAATTTTACAAAATAGCTTATCTGCAAAAGCTGAAATCAAAAAATCGCGCAATCTTGCATTTAGTTTTGCCAACAACCAGATGATCGAAGTAAAAAGTGATGAAATTGTAGTTGGAATTGGGTATAGGCTTAAAGATGTTTCATTTTCAATGAAATCAAGTGGTGGAGGTAATTCGTCAAGGAGATTGAGTAGCGATTTGAATTTAAAAGCGGACTTCTCAATGCGAACCAATAAAACTACGCTCAGACGCATTGATGAAGGGATCAATCAGATTTCATCGGGCCAAAAGGTCATTTCAATTATAACATCGGCTGATTATATGGTAAATCAAAAATTTAATATTCGTTTCTTCTTTGATAAAGTTATCAATAATCCTTTTGTTAGTAATCAGTACCCGAATTCAACGACTAATGGAGGTATAAGCTTAAGATTTATACTCAATTAGTTATTTCATGACTAATTTAGAGTGTTTTTAAATTAGTTCTTTTATTTATCTTGATCAAAATATTGTACTTTTGACCCATAATAATTTTAATTAATTAGCAATGAATGTACCTGAAAATTTAAAGTATACCAAAGACCATGAATGGATATTGGTTGAAGGCAATGAAGCAACAATTGGGATCACTGATTTTGCACAAAAAGAATTGGGAGATATCGTTTTTATTGAAGTTGAAACAATTGACGAAACATTAGATGCCGAAGAGGCTTTTGGTACGATTGAGGCAGTTAAGACAGTTTCGGATATGTTTATGCCCGTAGGAGGAGAAGTGATTGTTTTTAACGAAGACTTAGAATCGGCCCCGGAGAATGTGAATAAAGATCCTTATGGCAAGGGTTGGATTATTAAAATAAAAATTACAAACATACAAGAGCTGGATTCTTTGCTGACTGCCAAACAGTACAAAGATTTGATTGAAGCCTAATTTTTTTGCAGGTAAAGGGAGTGTTCCTGTTTCTCAGTTTTATTATTAAATGATGTTAAGAAACTTCTGGCCGGTTTTTTTATGGTCCATAATTATTTTGATATTGTCAGGAGTTCCTGGAAACATGTTTCCAAAGGTTGACAATTTTTGGAATTGGCTAAGACTAGATAAAATTATCCACATTTTTTTATATGGAGTGTTTTTTTCCCTGTTATTAAAGAGTACGGCAAAACAGCTAAACACAGCCGTTCTGGGAATTATGCACATTTTAATCTTACTTACGGTTGGCATAATATTTGCTGGTTTAACAGAAATATTACAAGCGATCATGTTTATTAACAGAGATGGAAGTTTATATGATTTCATTGCAAATGTGATAGGGTGTTTGGCTGGATTAACTATCTATTTAGTGATATCAAAAAAAAAACATATTAAATGATAAAGCAATAAGTTTTTTTAATATTTTAGCAAACGATTTTAAATATTTATAGATCAAGTATAAAACTAACATCATGGATGCAAAAAAGACCCCAAAAGCTGATTTAGAAACAAAAAGAATGCTTTTTGTTCAAATTGGTTTAGTGATAGCCCTTTTTCTAGTGTTTGTTGCTTTCGAGTACAAAAGCTATGAAAAAAGAGTAATTGACTTAGGAACCCGTGAGGCCGTTGATATTGTTGAAGAAATTATTCCGGTTACGGAACAAAAGGTACAACCACCGCCACCACCTCCTCCAGTTCAAACAACCGTAATTAATATTGTTGAAGATGAAGTTGAGATTGAGACTGAAATCGAAATTGACGCTGAAGCTAATGAGACTACAGAAATTGAAGAATACGTTCCAATTCAAATGGAGGAAGAAGCTGAAATTAAAGAGGACCACATATTTACCATCGTTGAAGCCGATGCTGAATATCCTGGTGGCGAGAAAGCGAGAATGGAATTTCTAAATAAAAATATTAAGTACCCCACCATGGCTCGAGAGAGTGGAATACAAGGGAGGGTATATGTAACTTTTGTTGTTGAAAAAGATGGATCTGTTACGGACGTTCAAGTTACCCGAGGTATCGGTGGTGGATGCGATGAAGAAGCCGTTAGGGTTGTAAAATTAATGCCTAAGTGGATTCCAGGTAAACAAAGAAACAAACCTGTTCGTGTTCAGTTTAACCTACCTATTAGGTTTACATTGCAATAAGAAATTCTTTTATTTAAAAAATAAAAATCCCATTGCCTTAAACGATGGGATTTTTTTATGTGATCTTTTTAAAATATTCTAAAATAATATTGGCTTTTGCGTTCCCAATTACTTTTGTAATCTCTTCTAAATTTGCCTCTTGTACATTTTTTACCGATTTAAATTTCCATAGTAATTTTTGAGTAGTTGAATAACCAATACCCTCAATCTCGCTTAATACTGATTTAATGGTCCCTTTCTCCATCTTCTTCCGATGATGTGTAATCCCAAATCTATGTGCTTCATCCCTGAGTTGTTGAATTACTTTCAGGCTTTCAGATTTTTTGTCTATGTATAAAGGAATTGAATCATCAGGGAAATAAATTTCTTCCAGCTTCTTTGCAATACCAATGATTGCGATCTTTCCTCTTAAACTTAACTTTTCAAGACTTTTTATTGCAGCGCTTAATTGTCCCTTTCCACCATCAACCACGATAAGTTGAGGTAGTTCTTTCTTTTCTTCAGTCAATCGTTTATATCTTCTATAAATAATTTCTTCCATCGATGCAAAATCGTTTGGGCCCTCTACAGTTTTGATATTATAATGTCGATATTCTTTTTTGTCTGGCTTCGCATTTTTAAATGAAACCATCGCGGCAACAGGATAGTCCCCCTGCATATTTGAATTGTCGAAACATTCAATGCGAACAGGCAATTCCTTTAACCTTAAATCTTCCATCAGTTGGTTGAGAATGCGTTTTGAGTGACGTTCAGGATCGACCAATGATTTTTGCTTTAATTTATCGAGCTTATAGTACTTGGCATTTCGTTCGGATAATTCAAGTAGCTTTTTCTTATCTCCTTGCTTTGGTATCGTGAACTTAATTCCGGGGAACTCAAGCTTAATGTCGTGAGATAAAATAATTTCTTTCGCATTACTTTGAAATCGTTGATGTAATTCAACTACCGCGATAGCTAAAAGTTCTTCTGGGCTTTCATTAAGTTTCTTCTTGATTTCGATTGAATGTGCCTGAATAATAGCCCCATCAACAACTTTTAAAAAATTAGCAAATGCGGTATGTTCATCCGTGATGATTGAAATAACATCGACATTATCTATTTTAGGGTTGACAACGGTTGATTTGCTTTTATAGCGATCTAATAATTCAAGTTTCTCTTTTACAATCTGTGCCTTTTCAAAGGCTTGTTCCTGAGCATAAGAACTCATTAACTTCTTGAGCTGGTTGGCAACGGTACTGATATTTCCTTTGATGATATCTGTAATTTCGGCAATTTTTTCACTGTATTCTTCTTTCGATTCTTTGCCCACGCAAGGACCCATGCAGTTGCCAATATGATACTCAAGACATACTTTGAATTTTTGCTGGATAATATTGGATTCCGAGAGATTATGATTGCAGTTTCGTAAAGGATATAGCTGTTTTGTCAAATCCAACAAAGTATTCATCATGCGAACCGATGCGTAAGGACCAAAATAAACCGAACCATCCTTTATCAAATGCCTGGTTGATATAACGCGGGGAAAATCTTCATTTTTGATGCAAATCCAGGGGAAGGATTTGTCATCCTTCAGCAATACATTGTAACGGGGTTGATACTTCTTGATCAGGTTATTCTCCAAAAGGAGGGCATCAAATTCGGTTTCAACCACAATGAATTTGATGTCGGCAATGTTTTTTACCAATACTCCAACTTTACCATTTGTAGTCTGATCCTTGTTAAAATAAGATGAAACCCTTTTTTTCAGGTTTTTTGCTTTTCCAACATAAATGATTTTCTCATCCTTATTGAAATACTGATAAACCCCGGGTTTTCCGGGTAATGATTTTATGATTTCTTTTAAGGTGTCAATATGTGGGTTGGCGTATTTCAACGGATAAAATGTAAAATTTAATCTTCATTTTTTTTCATGGCGTCCCATCCCTGCGCTTTTAGTTCGACGGCTGTTCCGGAGCGACTGATCAGGTATTCACCCTCATTTAATTCGGTCATGTGGCCAATTACACTTATACCGCTTAGCGACTTAATTTTGTCATAATCAGCTTGTTTGATCGTAAAGAGTAATTCATAATCTTCCCCGCCACTTAAAGCTGCTATTGTTGGGTCCATTTTAAATTCTTCAGCCATGCTAATGGTAGTAATGTCGATTGGGATTTTTTCCTCGTAAATCTGACATCCTAACTTAGAGTTCTTGCAAATGTGCTTTATCTCAGAAGCCAATCCATCTGAAATATCAATCATTGAAGTTGGCCTAATACCAAGGGCCTTCAGTGATTTTACGATATCAATTCTGGCCTCTGGCTTTAATTGTCGTTCTAAAATATAATCGTAACCTTCGAGCTCCGGCTGCATATTCGGATCTGCGATAAAGGCTTGTTTTTCTCTTTCAAGTAAAAGCAATCCCATATAGGCTCCACCCAAATCACCACTCACACAAATCAAATCATTTGATTTTGCTGTATTTCGATAAGTGATGTCTTCAAATTCTGCTTCTCCGATCACGGTGATAGCTATAAATAAATTTCCGGCACTGGAGGTCGTATCTCCGCCGATCAAGTCAACGCCGTATTTGTCGCAGGCCATGTAAATGCCTGAATATAGCTCTTCGAGTGCTTCAACCGAAAAACGATTTGAAGGAGAAATCCCAACAGTTATTTGTTTTGGCAATCCATTCATTGCAGCAATATCAGAGAAATTAACCACTGCCGCCTTATATCCAAGATGTTTTAATGGAGTATATGTCAGGTCGAAATGAACCCCTTCGGTCAGCAAATCAGTTGAAATCAACAGATGTTTATCCCCAGCTTTTATCACAGCCGCATCATCACCCACCCCTGTAATGGTACTTTCGTTCTTTAATATAATATTCCTGGTTAAGTGTTCAATAAGTCCAAATTCACCAAGTTCTGCCAATTCGGTACGGCTGGTATTTTGCTCAATCATGTTTTATCTTTTTGATTGTTTTATTTCTGTAGATTTTTATAAAATTAGCATTTTTAAAACGGGCAGCAAAATTATAAATTTTATCAGCATCATTTTTTATTATTCTGGCTTATTTTATTTATCTTTGCAGGCCTATTCTTATTTAAACTTAATACAAATAAGATGAAACATTTATAAGAAATGAGCAAGGAGAAAAACAATATATTGGATGAGGTTACCCAAGGTGAATACAAGTACGGTTTTGTAAGCGATATTGAAACAGAAACCGCCATTAAAGGGTTAACCGAAGATACGATCAGGTTTATTTCCAATAAAAAAAATGAGCCTGAATTCATGCTGGAGAAAAGGTTGAAGGCTTTCCGACATTGGCAAGGACTGAAAGAACCCAAATGGGCGCATTTGAAGTACCCACCCATTAATTATCAGGAAATCATCTATTACGCGGCTCCCAAAAAGAAAACGAATTTAGAAAGTCTGGATCAGGTTGACCCCGAATTAATTGATACTTTCAACAAATTGGGAATTTCATTGGATGAACAAAAACGCTTATCGGGAGTTGCCGTTGACGCGGTTATCGATAGTGTTTCTGTTAAAACTACTTTTCAGGATACCCTATCAAAACATGGGATCATTTTTTGCTCATTTAGCGAAGCTGTTCAAAATCATCCTGATCTGGTAAAAAAATACATGGGCTCTGTCGTTCCATATACCGATAACTATTTTGCTGCTTTAAATTCTGCCGTATTTAGCGATGGTTCTTTTTGCTTCATTCCAAAAGGGGTAAGATGCCCGATTGAACTTTCCACCTATTTCAGGATTAATGCTGCAAATACGGGACAATTTGAACGAACATTGATCGTTGCCGAAGACAATTCATACGTTAGTTATATGGAAGGTTGTACTGCACCAATGCGTGATGAAAACCAACTTCATGCTGCTATCGTAGAGATCGTTGCAATGGAAAATGCAGAAGTGAAATACTCTACCGTGCAAAACTGGTATCCAGGTAATAAGGAAGGTGTTGGAGGAATCTATAATTTTGTTACCAAGCGGGGAATGTGCAAAGGAGCAAATTCAAAAATCGCCTGGACACAAGTTGAAACCGGTTCAGCCATCACCTGGAAATATCCTTCCTGCATCTTATTAGGCGACAATTCAGTGGGTGAGTTTTACTCTGTTGCAGTTACCAATAATTATCAGCAAGCAGATACCGGAAGTAAAATGATGCATATCGGTAAAAATACACGTAGTACCATCATTTCAAAAGGAATTTCGGCAGGGCACAGTAATAACAGTTATCGGGGATTGGTAAAAGTTACCAAGAGAGCCGAGAACTCAAGAAATTTTTCGCAATGCGATTCATTGCTTTTAGGAGATAAATGTGGGGCGCATACTTTCCCTTACATTAAAACGGATAACAAATCTTCAATCGTTGAGCACGAAGCAACTACCTCGAAAATATCTGATGATCAATTATTTTATTGTAATCAGCGGGGTATTGGAACTGAAAGTGCCATTGGATTGATTGTAAATGGATACGCCAAAGAGGTTTTAAATCAACTTCCGATGGAATTTGCCGTAGAGGCACAAAAATTATTACAAATTACCCTTGAAGGGAGTGTAGGATAATCATAAAAAAGGTTAAAAATGTTGTTGAATATTAAAGATTTACATGTTTCGATAAACGGTAAAGAAATTATTAAAGGCTTAAACCTCGGAATCAATTACGGTGAAACTCATGCGATCATGGGTCCCAACGGTACCGGAAAAAGCACCCTGGCTGCTGCCATTACCGGTCGTGAGGGTTATGAG
>PHDM01000123.1 GCA_002840985.1 Bacteroidetes bacterium HGW-Bacteroidetes-17 | reverse complement strand
TTTGTTGTCGAGAAAATGGCAATTGGGGATATATCAGCACCTATCTCTCATAAAACCGAAGATGGAAAGGCCGCTTATAAAATAATACGATTAAAATCACGTACTGATGCTCATGAAGCCTCTTTAGCTGATGATTATGATGTAATTCAAAGGTGGGCCCTACAGGATAAGAACGAAGGTGTGATCTCAGAATGGATCAAAGATAGAATATCGACCACTTATATTCGTCTGGATAAAGAATACCAAGGATGTGAATTCCAACATAAATGGCTATAAACAGCCCATTCATAGAATTTAAGAATGTCTTTATCTATATTAAATCCATATTAACAATTCTTAAGAAAGAATATTCCTAATTTCGTGTCTTAATACCAATAAATAAACAATCAATAATTTAAATTAAGATTTATTTCTTTGCTGAAATTTTAATAAAATGAAAAAAAACAATATTATTTTTCTTTCGATTGCAGCTGTGATCATCATTGTGATTATTTGGTCTGCCGCTGGTTCAGATACTTCTGTAATAGATACGGTTAAGGTACCTGTTTCATTTGGAACATTTGAGATAAGTGTATCTACTACGGGCGAACTCGAAGCTAAAAACAGTGAAAAAATCATGGGGCCTCAAAATATTAGAAATGTAAGAATGTTTAATATTAAAATCGAGAGCATAGTTCCGGATGGAACGGTCGTTGATTCCGGTGACTGGGTTGCAACACTTGACCGCACTGAATTAGAAGGCAGGATTAAAGACAGGGAGACTGAACTTGAACAACTTGAATCTACCTATATCAAAACTCAACTTGATACATCGCTTGAATTGCGAAATGCCCGAAACGAACTCATTAATCTTAAGTTTAATATGGAAGAAATTCGTATAGAACTTGAATTGTCAATTTATGAGCCTCCTTCAACCATCAGGCAACTTAATATCAATCTGGATAAAGCTCAACGTGCTTATGATCAAGCAGTGCAAAACTATTCACTCATACTTGAACGAGCCAAAGCTAACATGGTAAGTGTTGAATCGGAAAGGACGAAGGAAACACGCGATTATCATGCAATGTTGGATGTTTTAAAACAATTTACCGTTATAGCTCCAAAATCAGGGATGGTAATTTATAAAAGAAACTGGGACGGATCTAAACTTGGGGTAGGTGGCTCAATTAATGCATGGGATCCAGTGGTTGCAACACTGCCTAACTTATCTAAAATGATTACCAAAACCTATGTTAACGAAATTGATATCAGTAAAATAAAAGAAAAGCAAAAAGTTGTCATTGGGGTTGATGCCTTCCCTGATAAAAGTTATACAGGTTCAGTGATTGAGGTTGCTAATATTGGAGAACAATTAAAAAATACCAATGCTAAAGTATTTGAGGTTGTAATAGATGTTAATGAATTCGATACAATTCTTCGCCCGGCTATGACGACCAAAAATAAAATAATCACCAATACCATCGACAGTGTATATTTTATCCCAATTGAAGCAGTACAAAATCAGGATAGCATGACTTTTGTTTATACCAGAAACACTAAAAAGCAAGTAATAATCGGAGAATCCAATGATAACGAAGTAATTATAAGGGCCGGATTGGATGAAAAAGACGAAGTATACTTGTTGCCACCAGAAAATGCTGATACTTATAAATTTGTTAAATTAGATACTTCCATTGTAAATAAAATAATACGAGAGGATGAAGAATTAAAAAAACAAGTGCCACTATCGTCAGATAATGAGTTCGAGATTTTTAAGAAAAATTTGCCTGAGCAGCTTAAAAACAGAAGTGATGAAGAGCTCCGTAAAATGTTCGACCGTATGAAGGAAAATGGGATGGATCCAACTAAAATGAATTTACGTCAAGGAGGGCAAAGACAAGGTGGCGAAGATACACCAAGACAAGGTGGGCAAAGGCAAGGCGGACAGCGACCAGGGGGAAATTAATGAAGGAGCAATCCAGATTAAGTTTATAAGTTACACAACTAATTTTTAAAATAAAAATTTTGGAACGTTATATTCAAATATTAATTATAGCCTTTGAGGCTGTGATGGCCAACAAATTCAGGTCAATATTAACTGCACTGGGGATTATATTTGGTGTCGCAGCCGTAATTACGATGATGAGTATTGGAAATGGGGCCCGTCAGGAAATTCTCGATCAAATAAAAATGGTTGGTGTAAATAATATTGTGATCACTCCCATTATTGATTATTCGGCTGCTGAAGACTCAGAAGGTGAAGCTGGTAAATCTGCAAAAAACCAATTTTCTCCAGGTTTAACATTACAAGATGCCGAAAGTATAAAAGAGATTATCCCTACTGTAAATAGAGTTAGTCCTGAAGTAACTTACGAAACAGAAATTGTAAAAAATGGCAAAAAAAGTTCTGCATCATTAAATGGAATTACAGCAGATTTTTTCTCAGTTTATAATTTAAAAATGCAGGAAGGAAGTGTTTTTAGCGCTGAACATTATCGTGAAGGCAGTTCAGTATGCATTATAGGTCCTTCGATCAAAGCACGCTTTTTCCCACAAGAAAACCCTATTGGAAAGACAATTAAATGCGGACAAATTTGGTTAACTGTAATCGGAATATTAGAGACCCAAAAATTTAATCAAAGTACGTCAAAGGATCTTGGCATTTCTGACTATAATGAAAATATTTATGCTCCACTTCAAACCTTGTTACTAAGATATCAGGATAGAAGTATTTCATTAAAAAGCCAAGCGAATACTTCTGTTATAGTTATGGGGGGTGGACGTAATGAAGCTATAGTGTCTGCCAGTTCTTCAGGCGGAAATAGCACAGCTAACACCAATCAGCTTGATAAATTAATTGTACAGGTAGATGAATCGGATCAATTGGATATAACCACAAGTATCATCAATAAATTACTTCTACGACGTCATCAAGGGGTTCAGGATTTTGAACTTAAGGTTCCTGAATTATTGCTGAAACAGGAACAAAGAACAAAAGATATTTTTAACATCGTACTTGGAGCAATCGCAAGTATTTCCTTAATTGTAGGTGGAATTGGGATCATGAATATTATGCTTGCTTCGGTTATGGAACGGATTCGTGAAATTGGGGTAAGAATGGCTACAGGAGCCCGCAAAAAAGATATCATTCTCCAGTTTTTATCGGAGGCAACAATTATTAGTGTTTCAGGTGGCCTAATAGGAATATTGTTAGGGGTATTACTCTCAAAAGGCATTATGCAGGCGACTGATATTCTAACAATAATTTCCTGGGATTCAGTACTGGTTTCTTTTGGGGTTTCTGCCACAGTTGGAATTCTGTTTGGATATATGCCGGCTAAAAAAGCTTCCGATCAGGATCCTGTTACTTCACTTCGCCATGATTAAGTCCGAATGTTTTGGAATGAACTCATTTTACTTAACCTTGCATCAAATAAAAGATTGACGTTTTTATAAAATACTAATTATCTGGAAAATTAAATATTTTACATTATGAACAAAAAAATTCTTGCATTTAGTTTAATCGTTTTATTACTCGCGATTCCGGTAATAAATATGATGGCACAACCAAGCCCGTTAACAAAGGCAAACTATCATTTAGCCGAAAGGTTTTCTCCTGAAAAACTGAAGAAAATGGTATTCAGCACGAGCGTTATTCCGAATTGGCTTTCGACAGGTGACCGTTTTTGGTATTCCTACGAAACCTCTGAGGGAACAAATTTTTATATTGTTGATTTTGATAAAAAAACAAAAAGCCCATTATTCGACAATCACAATATGGCCCGAATGCTTACATTGATCACCAAAGACCCTTATGATTATCAGCACCTTCCAGTCATTAAACCTAAGTTTAAAAAAGGTGATAGCGTTTTTCAATTTGATGTAACGAGCACTCAGGATGAAGAAATTAAGGCTGATACGACAGGAGATGCGAAAGACAAGAAAAAAACAGAAAAGGTTAAAAAAGCCAAGAAAAAGATTTTCCATTTCGAATATAATATTTCAACCGGACAATTATATGAAATAAAAGACTGGAAGGAAGAAAAAGCCGATCCAAGATGGGCCAATATTTCACCTGATGGAAAATATGTAATTTTTGCACGTGATTATAATCTTTTTTGGATGGATAAAGAAAACTACTTGAAGGCCAAAGAAGAAGAGGAAGATAAAAAGGATTCTACAATTGTTGAACATCAGTTAACCACGGATGGTGAACAATACTATCCTTATGGTGGAGGTTACACAGCAAGCTTTAATGAAACAGAAAAAAAAGTAAAAGAAGAATCAGCTAAGCGACAAAGTGCAAGAGTTATATGGTCACCCGACTCAAAAAAGTTCGCACTAGAGCGCACCGATTCAAGAAAAGTAAAAGAATTATGGGTCATTAATAACGTAGCTGAGCCACGCCCAACACTAGAAACTTATAAATATCAATTACCCGGTGAGGAAGAAGCTCCACAAGATGAGTTATGGGTATTCGATATGGATAAAAAAGAAGGAAAGAAATATAATGTCGAAGCTTTTAAAGATCAAACTCTAAGTGTTGAAACTGCTAACTTAACGAATAAAGAACGAATTCCGGATTATGTTCCGACAACTTGGTTGTCCAAATCATCCAATAAAATATATTTTAACAGGATTAGTAGAGATCTTCATAAAAATGATTTGTGTGTTTTAAATCTTGACAATGGGGAAGTGAAGGTCTTGATTGAGGAAAGGTTGAACACTTATGTTGAAACAAAATCGACACATCTTGTTGACAATGGCAATGAAATAATTTATTGGTCGGAAAGAGATGGCTGGGCACATTTATATTTATTCGATGGCAATGGAAAACTAAAAAATCAGATTACAAGTGGCCCATGGCATTGCGAAGATGTTATAAAAGTGGATGAAAAAAGTCGGGTTATCTATTTTGCAGCCAATGGTCGTGAAGTTGATGAAGACCCATACTATCAGCATTTATATAAAATTAACTTTGACGGAAGCGGATTACAGCTATTAAATAAAGGTAATTATACCAGTACTGGGTTGGTTGGTTTTCGCGGGAGCAATGCAATGAGTGATACCTACCGATATTTTGTAAATAATTATTCAAGAGTTAATACAATTCCAAAATCAGAAATTAGGGACAATACCGGTCGTTTAGTGATGGATCTTGAAACAGCTGACTTAAGAAATTTATTCGCTGCCGGTTATCAGTTTCCAGAAGTTTTTAAAGCTAAAGCTGCTGATGGAATCACAGATCTATACGGAGTTATGTACAAACCTTTTGATTTTGATTCAACCATCAAATATCCAATCATTGAATACGTATATCCGGGTCCACAAACGGAATCTGTAAATACTGCATTCTCTGCCAGAATGGATGCAACCGACCGTTTGGCTCAATTGGGATTTGTAGTTATCACCTTAGGTAATCGAGGAGGAAATCCTGCACGATCAAAATGGTATCACAACTATGGCTACGGAAATTTAAGAGATTATGGATTAGCAGATAAAAAATATGTTGCTGAACAATTAGCTGATAAGTATAATTATATCGATATCGAGAGAGTTGGAATCACGGGTCATTCAGGTGGAGGATTTATGTCGACAGCCGCCCTATGTCAGTACCCCGACTTCTTTAAAGTCGCAGTTTCATCTTCAGGAAATCATGAAAACAATATCTATAACCGTTGGTGGAGTGAAAAACATCATGGTGTTAAAGAAGTGATTGAAAAAGAAAATGAAGTCAAATTTGTTTACGAAATTGAAAAAAATTCGCAATTAGCTAAAAATCTAAAAGGCAAATTGTTGCTTACAACCGGTGATATTGATAATAATGTACATCCGGGAAATACCATTCGATTGGCTAATGCTTTGATCAAAGCAAACAAACGATTTGATTTTTTCATCATGCCCGGACAAAGGCATGGTTATGGAGATGATACCGAATATTTTTTCTGGTTGCGAGCAGATTATTTCTGCCAACATTTAATTGGCGACTATTCAATTAGTACGGATATATTTGAAATGCGCCGCGAATATAAAATGACTCCAAGTAAAACAGAAAGTAAATAATAAATAAATGGCTTTATTATTTAAAATAAAGCCATTTATTTAATTTGCCTGCTTACAAAAATATTGAGAAAATTGATTTTGATTTAAAATAGAATTTATAACGAATAAAAATACATCTAATGATGAAATACTTCTTAATTTTTTTAATAAGCATTCAGTCACTGATCCTCGATGCTCAAACTGAAGTTAACCGATTATCTTTGGATGATGTCCTCTATATTGCAAAACAACAATCACCTGATGCTTTAATTGCCAAACATCGATTTCGCAGAAGCTATTGGCAATATCGGTCCTTTAAAGCTTCAAACTTACCGGCACTAAGTTTGAGTGGAACATTGCCCAATATCAATCATTCAATTACCGACATTACTTTGCCTGATGGTACTGAAGATTATGTAAGTCAAAATTTTACAAAATACTCACTTGATATGTCAGTCAGACAAAGAATTGGTCTTACAGGTGGTCAAATATTTTTAACTTCCGGACTTAGACGAAATGACAACGTTATTGGAGATAATAGAAGTACAGCATATAATTCTACACCGGTAAACATTGGGTACAGTCAACCTATTTTCCAGTATAATTCCTTTAAATGGGATCGAAAAATTGAACCAATGATCTATGATGAAGCCAGTAAAATTTATGTTGAAAATATTGAACAAGTAGCACTTACGGCTACCAACCATTTCTTCAACTTGCTTGCGGCTCAAATTCAAAAAGAAATTGCGAAGAAGAATTTATATAGTTACGATACACTGTACAACATTGCAAAAGGCAGATATCAGCTAGGGAAAATTGCGGAAAATGAGTTGCTTCAACTTGAATTAAATTTATTACGGGCACAGGGAGCACAAGAGAATGCACAATTGGATTACGAGAATGTGTTGTTCATTCTTAAATCATTCTTAAGAATAAAATCAGATGCGCTTATTGAATTAATTCCTCCCGCTGAAACTTTTCATTTTGATATAGATATCGATAAGGCCATAAAAGAAGCAAAGGAAAATACTTCGACCGCATTGGCATTTGAACGGAGATTAATTGAGGCTGATGCTGATGTTAATAAAGCAAAGATGGATGGACGTATAGATGCAACACTTAATGCGGTTTATGGACTCACCCAGACTGCTGAATCAATAAGGGGATCATACACTAATCCGCTGGAACAACAACAATTATCACTCGGAATCACGGTTCCCATATTAGATTGGGGCAAGGCCAGGGGCCAAATTAAAATGGCTGAATCAAGTGCTGAATTAACCCGAACTTCAATTGAACAGGAAAGAATAGATTTTGAACAAAATATTTATTTGAAGGTGATGCAATTTGCAATGCAAAAAAATCAATTGATGATAGCAGCAAAATCGGATACTGTTGCCCAAAAACGTTATGAAGTAACTCAACAGAGATACTTGATTGGAAAAGTTAATGATGTATTGGAACTCAATAATGCTCAAATTGACAACGACAATGCGAGAAAAGCCTATTATCAATCACTTCAAACCTATTGGACCAATTACTATACAATCAGAAAACTAACCTTATATGATTTCAAGGACAATAAGAAAATTGAATTCAATATAAGTGAAGTTGAATAAGTTATGTCACTATTTTTCAATTTAGAAATATTATAAATAAATTAAATTTTATATATTTGCATTTAAATTGAAAATTAAACCTTAAAAATTAAATTAAAAAATGGCTGTATTAGTAGGTAAAAAAGCACCTTTATTTGAAGCAGATGCCGTTGTAAACGGAGGTGAATTTGTAGAAAGATTCTCTTTGGAGCAATTTATTGGCAAAAAACATGTTGTATTTTTCTTCTATCCACTCGATTTCACGTTCGTTTGTCCCACAGAAATAATTGCATTTCAAGATAAAATAGAAGAATTTGAAAAAAGAAACGTTGCTGTGGTAGGCTGTTCAGTTGATTCAAAATTTTCACATTGGGCATGGTTAAATACTGAAAAAAGCAATGGTGGTATTAAAGGGGTTAAATTTCCTTTGGTATCTGATTTATCAAAAACTATTTCTGAAAATTACGACGTTTTAGCAGGTGAATATGATTATAATGACGATGGAGAACTCGAATTTGACGGAGATGCTGTTGCATATCGTGGATTATTTTTAATCGATAAACAAGGGGTTGTTCGCCATCAGGTTGTCAATGATCTTCCATTAGGTCGTAGCGTTACCGAAGCCTTAAGAATGGTTGATGCTTTGCAATTTTTCGAAGAAAATGGCGAAGTCTGCCCTGCCGATTGGCATGCAGGAGACGCAGGGATGAAAGCAACTGCCGAAGGTGTTGCTAAATATCTTTCAAAATAAATAGGATTTAAAACTTATATCATAAAAAAAGCCCTTTTTCAAGGGCTTTTTTATTCCAGTTTTTTTGCTTCTTCCCAGTACACATCCATTTCAGCCAGGCTCATTTCGCGCAATGACTTACCAAGTTTTTTAGCATGTTCCTCTAAATACTGAAATCGGGATTTAAATTTTTTATTCGTGCGTTCTAAAGCATCTTCAGGGTTAATTTCCAGAAAACGGGCATAATTCACCAATGCGAATAATAAATCGCCCAACTCACTTTCCATTCTTTCCTTGCTTCCTTTATTGTCGACTTCAGATTTTAGTTCGTCTAACTCTTCCATTACCTTTTCCCATACCTGTTCTGGCTTTTCCCAATCAAACCCAACTCCCCTGGCCTTTTCCTGCATACGATATGCTTTTACAAGTGGTGGAAGTGATAATGGCACCCCTTCTAGCACTGATTTATTTCCCCCTTTAAGTTTGAGGCTTTCCCAATTATCCTTTACCTCTTCAGCATTTTTCACTTTAATATCCCCAAAAATATGAGGATGACGATAGATTAACTTCTCAGAAATGGAACTTAAAACATCCGTGATATTAAATGCATTATGCTCTTCTCCAATTTTTGCATAAAAAACAAGATGTAGCATTAAGTCTCCTAATTCCTTTTTTATTCCATCCAAATCCTTATCTAAAATAGCTTCGGATAGCTCATAGGTTTCTTCGATGGTGAGGTATCTTAAACTCTCAAGGGTTTGCTCCTTATCCCATGGGCATTTAGCCCTTAGTTCATCCATTATATCGAGCAATCTTTTGAAAGCTACTAAACGTTCATCCAACATTTTTTACGTATTTGAAAATTAATATGCTTTGGCAAATACCACTCTTTCTTTCGAGGGATTTCCGGAAAAAATACATTTACCTTCCTCTTGAGGGTTATTCATAAGAATGGTACGAATGGTCGCTTTTGTTTCTTCTTTAATTTTCAATTCAGTCTCAGGAGTTCCATCCCAATGAGCCATCACGAATCCCCCTTTTTCAATTTGTTCTTTAAATTCATCCCAGGTATCTACACTAAAAGTATTGTTTTCCCTTAAATTTAAAGCCCTGTGATATAAATTCCCCTGAATATCATCGAGAAGTTTCAAAATTACATTATCAATTCCTTCAATAGGAACAATTTCTTTATGTAGCGTATCCCTTCTGGCAATTTCAATGCTATTATTTTCCAAATCTCTCGGCCCTATCGCCAGACGAACAGGAACCCCCTTAAATTCATATTCCGAGAATTTCCACCCTGGTTTATAGGTATCCCTATTGTCATACTTAACCGAAATTCCTCTTGATTCAAGAAGTTGCTTAATTGATCTGACTTTTTCGTTCAATTGTTCAAGTTGTTCATCCGTTTTATAAATCGGGATAATAACAACCTGAATAGGAGCAAGTTTTGGAGGCAAAACCAATCCTTTATCATCAGAATGCGACATAATCAAAGCCCCAATTAATCGTGTTGACACTCCCCAACTTGTAGCCCAAACATACTCGAGCTTATTTTCTTTTGATAAAAATTTTACATCAAAAGCTTTGGCAAAATTTTGGCCCAAAAAATGCGAAGTTCCTGCTTGTAAAGCTTTACCGTCCTGCATTAAAGCCTCAATACAATAGGTATCGATTGCTCCTGCAAATTTTTCAGTTTGCGATTTCATCCCTTTTAATACCGGGACTGCCATCCAGTTTTCGGCAAAATTTGCATAAATATCCAATATTTTCAAGGTCTCTTCTTTCGCTTCCTGACTTGTTTCGTGAGCAGTATGACCTTCTTGCCATAAAAATTCGGCAGTTCTTAAAAACAATCGGGTTCTCATTTCCCACCGAACAACATTCGCCCATTGGTTGATAAGTATCGGTAAATCGCGGTATGACTGAATCCATTTTCTATAAGTATCCCAAATAATGGTTTCAGAAGTCGGCCTAATAATCAATTCTTCCTCCAATTTGGCATCTTCATCAACTACAATGTCTTTTCCATTCTCAGAAATCTTCAATCGATAATGTGTGACAACGGCGCACTCTTTGGCAAATCCTTCTACATGGCTGGCTTCCTTATTAAAAAAGGACTTTGGGATAAATAATGGGAAATACGCATTTTCATGACCTGTGTCTTTAAACATTTTATCCAAGGCAGCCTGCATCTTTTCCCAAATTGCATACCCATATGGTTTAATGACCATACATCCTCTAACAGCTGAATTTTCTGCTAAATCTGCTTTTACGACCAGTTCATTATACCATTGAGAGTAGTTTTCCTCTCTAGTTGAAAAATTTTTAGCCATATTTAATTTTGGTATAGTATTTGCTTAATTTTAGAGTGTTTATTAATGGCAAAAATACTAAAATAATTCTGTACATTAACAAGAACGATTGAATTACAACAATATTAAAGGAGGGAAATACCATGAAAACCAATCTTACACTGCTAATTATAACAATCATTTTTCTATCTTCCT
>PHDM01000122.1 GCA_002840985.1 Bacteroidetes bacterium HGW-Bacteroidetes-17 | reverse complement strand
TCTTCTTTAAAAAATGCAGATAATCGTCAAAATATTTTTTAAAATTACCGATTCCATAATGCTGAATAATAGAGGCTGTTCGGGGAATTATTTTTGCCATCTCAAATGACTGTGCATTTTGATCTTTAAATAGATTAAGATAATTTAAAGTTGAGTCATTCGTATTTGTATAGCCACTCAAAAGAAACTCGTCTTTTTTTATCATCAAATCAAGCGCCGACCAATCCGCTATCTTTGAAAGTACATTTAAGCTGTCGTACTCATTTGAAATTTGATTGAAAAAGTCAGGAAGATGTTTATAATTAACAAAAATATTGGCATCAACCTTTTTTCCGGCTGTTTTTTCTACTACCAAAAATGTTGAATTATAGCCGAAGCTTTGATCAGATTGCAAATTTTCTAGTGATTCAAGTACAAGATTCGCATTCAGGCTTCCAATAAACAAACCTCCTTCAATGGCATAAGTAAAGGATCCGGTATATTGGTTAAAAACAAGTTTGTTAAGCTGGTGCCCATTTATATCACTTACAAGCGTGGTGTAATTTTCACCATATATTCGTTCAAAAATCGTTCTGAGCGCTTTTCTACTTAAAGTGCCATCTAATTTAGACACGAGTAAAAGGTCAATATTATTGTTGTTCGGATGAATGGAAATGATGGCATTTTGCGCCTCAGTTGAGCTTTTGCTCTTTGTTTTCAAATTCAATAATGAATCAAATTTTAAACTTTGTTCTTTAAATTCGCTGAAACCAGGAAGGGTAAGCAGATTAGCCCAGATGTTATTTTCGTTAATACGATGATATAATTGATCAAATGAATTGAACCGGATGAAAAAGGATGAGGATTCCGGAACCGCATCCAATGGATCGTATTTTTTTTCATTAATTTTTCCATAAAGGAAAAATAAAAGTCCGGCGATTGTAATGATTAAAGCAATCATCAGGATGTTCGCCAGACTTTTTTTTTGAATTAACATAATGAACTTCACGGATTCATTTCAAAATTAACATTAAATACATAACTCTGTGTTTGGCGTATTTATTATAATCAACAAAGGGATGTTAATTAAAAATCCAAAGAAAGTGGGTCAAAAAGTTTAAAACTTTTTCGGTGATATTGGCAAATGCCAAATTCCTGAATGGCTGCCCGATGCGCAATTGTTGGATAAGCCTTGTTCCGTTCCCATTGGTACTGAGGGAATTTCAATGACAATTCTCTCATATAATCATCACGGTAAGTCTTGGCAAGAATTGAAGCTGCAGCTATTGAAGCGTATTTTCCATCTCCCTTGATGATGCAGATATGATCAATGCTCTTGTAAGATTTAAAACGATTTCCATCAATCAATAAAAGTTCGGGCACTTGATTCAATTTATCTATGGCCCTATGCATCGCCAGAAAGGATGCATTCAAAATGTTAATCCGATCTATTTCTTTATTATCAACAATCCCAACGGCCCATGCAATTGCTTCATTTTCAATTATTTTTCGAAGCAAATAACGATCTTTTTCATTTATTTGTTTAGAATCATTTAACTGGTTATTGACAAATGTTTCAGGTAAAATTACCGCTGCGGCAAATACAGGTCCGGCCAGGCATCCTCTTCCGGCTTCATCACAGCCTGCTTCCAGTTTATTTTCTGTAAATCTAAGCTTTAACATAGCTAAACCTGAAAATGCATATAAATGATGTAGAATACGGTTAATGAAAAAATAAGGTCAGTCCAGAATAATTTTCGGAGATCAGAAAAAAAGATGGATAAGAAAATGGCAACCGGAATATAAATTGTTCCCGAATCACTGATAAGGTTGTTGTTAACAAACAAAATTATAATTCCCATAAAAAACAGATTGAACATGATACTGATCTTTTTTCGGATCACAATTTTCTTATCATTTATCCTACCCATAATTCTCAGTAATGAAAGGGCCATGAAAAAGGTAAGTATGGTCATGATAATACTTTCGTCTCTCCCCGCACTCTCAAATTTCAATTTAATCTCAGTAAAATAGTTTTGATAATGAAGCAGGTAATCTAAGGCAGTATCATTCCAGAAATAGTAAGTGAATAGAAAGAGGTAAGGAGTTAGGATTCCAATAATAGGGATTAGCCAAATCCTCCAATTGGGGATACGGAAAATAAATAATACTGCCCATATAAATAATAAAAGAACAGCTGCCGGGAAATAAAACAAAGATGCCAACCCAATATTGAAACCTGCCCTAAATCCTAAACGATAGAATTCAGCCTTCAATTCCATATCTAGCAATGAATCAATTGCTATCAATACGAAAACACTTGCAATTAGCGAAGGGTAAAGGTGTTGCAATGCAAGCGAATGACTCAACAAAACGATATATACAAAGGCCGTGAGAAAAGTATTTCTGTTGATTAGCTCATGTTTGATCAATAGCTGATTCAGATAAATAGCTTGAATAAAAAGGATGAGAAAAGAAATTATAATAAGAATTAAATGATTTCCTGTAATGGAAACTGCTAAATTATAAAGTGGACTTGTAAAAGAAGTTTCAGCAATGGGAGGAGGATTGATGAAAACAGTCATCCATAATCCGAGTCCTAGGATCAATAATCCAAGAAACTGAATAAATGAATTGTTTTTGAAAAAGCGGATAAGCATAAAACAGCCGTTTATTTTTTAATAAATTTAAGTAAATCTTTTCCTAAATCCTTCCTGTAATAATTGCCTTTAAATTTAATTTTTTCAGCATTTTTATAAGATAAAGCCAATGCTTCTTCCATCGAATTCCCGAAAGAGGTAATTGCCAAAACGCGACCTCCATTTGTTAAAATTATATTGTTATCATCAATTCTTGTTCCCGCATGAAAAATGAGGCTGTCTGTAACGGTTTCAAGTCCGGTGATCTCATCACCTTTTTGATACGATTCAGGGTAACCTGCGGCTACCTGCATGATAGCAGACGCATGTTTTTCTTCAATTTCAAACGTTTTTTCTTCCAGGTTTTCATCAGCTATGCCAATAAAAAGTTCCAACAAATCACTCTTAATCCTGGGAATAACGGATTCTGCTTCAGGATCGCCCATCCTGACATTGTATTCGATAACCACAGGTTCTTCATTAACCTTGATCAAACCAAAGAAAATAAAACCAGCGTATTTGAGCCCGTCGCTGATTAACCCGTTTATGGTTGGGTTAATAATTCGTTCTTCAATTTTACGCATGAAAGCATCATCAGCAAACGGTACGGGTGAAATAGAACCCATTCCACCTGTATTTAATCCCGTATCTCCTTCCCCAATTCTTTTATAATCTTTGGCTTCGGGTAATATTTTGTAGGATTTTCCATCGGTTAAAACAAAAACTGAAAGTTCAATTCCATCTAAAAATTCTTCAATTACAACCTGGGCAGATGCTTCCCCAAATTTCGCATCATTCAGCATGGCTGTGAGTTCGGTTTTGGCCTCATCCAAATTGTTTGAAATAATTACTCCTTTACCGGCTGCAAGTCCGTCTGCTTTTAAAACATAGGGAGGCTTAAGAGTTTCCAGAAATTTTATTCCCTGAGCTAAATCAGCTCTTCCGAAGGTTTGGTAAGCTGCAGTTGGAATATTGTGTTTTAACATAAAGTTTTTAGCAAAATCTTTACTTCCTTCAAGAAGTGCGGCACTTTTTTTTGGGCCAATCACTGCTACGTTTTTCAATGAAGGGTCATTCGAAAAATAATCGCTAATCCCTGCAACCAAAGGGACTTCGGGGCCAACTACGACCATGTTAATTTGTTGCTCGAGCACATATTTTTTCAAAGAATCAAAGTCGTTAACATCGATCGGGACATTGGTGCCGAGAGCGGCTGTTCCGGCATTTCCGGGGGCAATAAATAATTTTGTGAGTTTAGGGCTCTGTTTAATTTTCCATGCAAATGCATGTTCACGGCCACCTGATCCTAAAATTAGTACTTTCATTTATTCGAGTTTAGATTCAAGACTCAAGTATCAAGACACAAGATAATTCGAATAAACCTTGATGGCTTGCTTCGGTAATTCCACTCTGTCTTACTTTTATCTTGCATAATTATACTTTAATTGTTCAATATTTTTTCGATGCTCGCCCACAACAAATCGGCCGTTTTTTGCCAACTGAATTTTTGACGTTGTATTTGGGCATTCATAATCAATTTGTCTCTCAGTAATTTATCTTTATCAATTTCAATCATCGCCTTGGCGACAGATTCAATAGATACGGGATTCACCAATAAAGCTCCATCGCCGGCAATCTCAGGCATTGAGGTCACATTTGAAGTTATTACAGGGACATCGCAAAAATAGGCTTCCAGAATGGGAATTCCAAAACCTTCTAATTTTGATATTAACATTAATGCTTTTGCCGATGCAGTGACTTTAGCTAAATCTTCACTCTTTAGCCTTCCCGTAAAAAGAATATCCTGTTTGAACGCCGAGCTTTTATAGGCATCCCTGAGTTCTGATGAATTCCATTTTAGGGCTCCGGCCAATAACAGTTTATCTTTGGAGGATGTTTTTTTCTTATATAAATCGAATGCTTTTATCAAAACCGATAAATTTTTTCTTGGCTGGATTGACCCAACGTAAATAAAAAAATCATTCCCTTCACTGAAAATTTGTTTTACTTTTTCTTTTTCATCTGGTCTAATTGACTTAAAAACAGGTCGGGCAGCACAGTAAACCACATCTATCTTTTCTTTTTTGATGTGATATTTTTCGATGATGTCATTTTTTGAATATTCCGAAACTGTTGCAATTCTATCAGCTTTTTTGGCGAATTCAGGGAAGAAATATTGGTAGTATTTTCTTTCCAGATAAGGATAATCCAGAGGATGATGTTCAAAGTTCAGATCATGAAATATGGCCAGTGAGGGAACCTTTGATCGTAAAGATAAATAGCCGTCAGGCGAAAGAAACAGATCAATTTTTAATTTTTTCAGTAGTGAATGAATGGATAATTCGAACCAAATGAAATACAAAAACGGGTGCCGTGCCTGAGGCCCGATAATGAGAGGGGTGACGTTATCGCTAAAAATAAAATCTTCATCATAATCGCGATCAAAAAAGAAATAGAATTCATGTTCCGGATGATTGCGGGTAATAATCTGCAAACTCTCAAAAATAAAATATCCGATTCCGTCAAGCTTATTTTTTACCAATAATCTGGTATTTACCGCAATTTTCAATTTTAATTATTTTGGCTGTTAGTAATATAAAATTGGTTGAATGTGATATTTTACTACCTTAGTTTGTATTACAAAAATATGGTTTTTTCAGATCAATATTTGAATAAAAATCAAGGTGACAAAAAGCTTTTTTTCCCAATTTAATCAGCATAGATGCAGCGTAAATTTGTAACAAACCTTATTTTTTTATTGGCTCTTAATTTTTTGATTAAGCCTTTTTGGTTACTGGGAATTGATAGAAATATTCAGAATATCGTTGGCTCGGAAAGTTATGGTTTTTATTTCGCCATTTTTAATTTTTCACTGCTTTTCAATATCATTCTGGATTTCGGGATTACGAGTTTTAATAACCGTAATATTGCCCAAAATAAACAACTTTTAAAGAAACATTTTTCAGGAATTATTGTTCTGAAAGTATTACTGATAGCACTTTATGGGATCGTTGTTTTATTGGTAGGTATCTTTATCGGCTATGATTCAAAGCAACTTTATTTTTTATTGTGGGTAGGGATCAATCAGGCTTTATTGTCTTTCATTTTATATCTCCGATCGAATATTTCAGGACTTTTATTGTTTAAAACCGATAGTATTATTTCAGTTCTTGATCGTTTCCTGATGATTCTCATCTGTAGTTTTTTGATTTGGGGAAATGTATTTAGTTCTCCTTTTCAAATCGAATGGTTGATGTATTCTCAGACTGTTGCTTATCTCATAACACTGGTCGTGGCGTTAGTAATTGTTATTCAGAAGTCAGGGTTTCAGAAACCAAACTGGAATGGATTGTTTTTGATCATGGTTATAAAAAAGAGCCTGCCATTCGCTTTAATGTTATTTCTGATGGGGATTTATAACCGGGTTGATTCTGTGATGTTGGAACGTATTTTATCAGGTACAAAAGGCGAATTTCAATCTGGTGTTTTCGCCCAGGCCTATCGCTTATTTGATGCGGGAAATAATATTGCACTGCTTTTTGGTGTGATTTTACTTCCCATTTTTGCACGCATGATCAAGAAAAAAGATCCGGTCGAAAAGTTGGTCAAGTTATCTTTTACCATCATTTTTACGTTTGCAATAATTTTGGCGATGAGTTCTTACTTCTATCGCGACGAGATCATGAAATTACTTTATTCGCAACATGGGGATGAACTACTAAGCGACTTCAATCAACGGATTTTACAATCGGGCCGTATTTTTGGAATCTTAATGTTTAGTTTTGTGGCCGTGTGTTCCAGTTATATTTTTGGAACTTTATTGACTGCCTTGGGTAAATTAAGATACATGATAAAAGTTGCTATGGTGGGAGTGTTAATAAACCTTATTACCAATATTATGCTCATACCATCGCTCGAGGCTGTAGGAGCAGCATATGCCAGTTTAGGTGCCCAAACGATCACCGCCATTGCAATGATTTACGGTGTTCAAAAGCGGTTCGCCTTTAGTATCAACTATCGTTACCTAAGTCAGTTGTTTAGCTTTATTTTACTTGTCTGGCTCCTGAATTATGTTTCGAAATTTTCCCCTATGAATTCATTGATTAACTATTCAGGCGTATTACTTTTTTCTTTGTTTTTTGCTTATATCCTTAACTTACTAAATGTTCGTTCGTTCATCGCAATGCTGAAATCTGACCCGCGTGTGAAATAAGTCAATAAACTGATTGAATTTTCATAAATTTGAGAAGAATAAAAAAAATTAAAGATGCATCAAACTAATTCAAACGAACCCCTGCTGAATTCAACCGAAATATTAATTCGTTTGTATCAAAAAAGAAAACTCCTGATCATTATTTTTATTTTGGCGATCGTAAGCTCCATTTTATTTACATCTCCATTATTTATTACCCCCTTATTTAAATCTTCGGCTGTCATCTATCCGGTCAATTCGGGTTCTATTTCCGGAGCATTGCTGGGGGATAAGCAAAGTCGGGATAATTTAAGCTTCGGAGATGAAGTGGAATCGGAACAACTGATGCAGTTACTTAATTCAAGTTTGATCAGGGATCATGTAGTCAATAAATTCAAACTCCTTAAACATTATAAAATTGATACAACCAAACGTTTTGCAAAAACAAAGTTGTATAATGAATTTAAAGAAAAATTCAGGTTTAGCAGAACCGAATACATGGCTGTGCAAATACAAGTGCTGGATCGTGATCCTGTTCTGGCAGCAGAAATGGCAAATGATATCGTTAAATTGCTTGATACGGTAAAAACAAATATTCAAAGGCAGAGAGCGATAGAAGGTTTGAAGATTATTGAAGATGAATATAACAACTTATTACAGGAATTTCAACTAATGGAAGATTCCATGACCATCTTAAGGAAAATGGGCGTTCATGATTATGAATCACAAGCCGAAATGATCAACCGGCAACTGGCAATCGAACTTGGGGAGGGAAATCAAGCGGCGGTTAAACGATTGGAAGAACGATTAGAAGTTTTGACAAAATATGGTGGCCCATATGTTTCGTTGCGTGATAAATTGAATTACGAACGACAACGATTGAGTGTAATCAAAGAAAAATATCAGGAGGCAAAAATGGATGCTTCTAAACTATTACCACAATCCTTCGTCATTAGTGAGGCTCTTGTAGCAGAAAAAAAATCCTATCCTCCGCGTACCGTCCTTGTGCTTGCAATTAGTGCCTCTGCATTATTCTTCTCTATTCTATTGATTTTTTTTATCGAAAACCTGACAAAAATTAAGGAGAAAATTGTTAAGTGATCATCAATAAAAAATATCAAAACCTTTTGGTTTTATTGCTTAGTATTGCATTTATCGGGATCAATCTTTTTTTTATCATCGAAGAAATTTATTGGTTCTTGTTTCTTCCCCTGGCTATTATTATCATCATTTTATATTTTATTTCCCTCGATGCTATTTTGCTTCTGATTACTTTATTAACGCCGCTATCGGTTGGTGTAACAATGAGTGGAGGCAGTTTTGGTTTGGCTGTTCCCACGGAGCCGTTATTGGCAGGGGTTAGTCTGCTTTTCGTTTTGCGATTAATTTTTTATGCAGATTATGATAAGCGAATATTAAAACATCCACTTTCGATCGTAATCATTTTTTATCTTTTTTGGATATTTATTACTTCAATTACAAGCGAAATTCCTTTGGTTTCTTTTAAATTTTTTATTTCAAAGCTCTGGTTTATCCTCCCTTTTTATTTTGTCATGATTCAGGTTTTTCAAAATCGAAAGAACCTTCGTAGGTTTACATTTTTTTATGTTATTTCATTACTGGTCATCGTTTTTTATTCTATAATCAAGCATGCACAATATGGATTTTCGGAGGAAGCGGGACATTGGGTGATGACTCCCTTTTATAACGATCATACGGCTTATGGTGCCATGCTGGCATTTTTTATTCCCGTTGTAATCGGCTTTTTTAGGTTTAAAGAATATTCAAAAGTGATTCGTATCGTGTCGTTGACAATTGGCGTAATTTTCATCGGTGCACTTTTTTTATCATTTAGCAGGGCGGCATGGCTTAGTTTAATGGTTGCCATTATTTGTGGATTTTTGATTGTTTTGAAGATCAAATTTAAGTGGATCGCTTTAATTGCAATAGTTTCAATCGTTGGCCTCTATACTTTTCAAAATGAAATTATTCATCGTTTAGAAAGGAATACCAACGAATCATCTGAAAATTATATTGAACATGTACGGTCAATCTATAATATTTCATCCGATGCTTCCAATTTAGAACGCATCAATCGATGGCAGGCTGCAATTCGCCTTTTTAAAGAACGATCACTGTTAGGGTGGGGGCCAGGGACTTATCAATTTGTTTATGCTCCGATGCAACTTAATCGCGAAAAAACCATAATTAGTACGAATGCCGGGGATAAAGGAAATGCACATAGTGAATACCTGGGCCCTTTAGCCGAAATGGGATTATTCGGTGCTTTACTGATGATGACAATTGTTGCAATGGTAATGGTTATGGGGCTGAAGGTATATAAAAACGCAAAAAGTCCAGAAATAAAAATGCTGAGTTTCTCATCCTTACTGGCCCTAATTACCTATTTCACCCACGGGTTAATCAATAACTTTTTAGATACGGATAAGGCATCCATTCCCGTTTGGGGTTTTATGGCAATGATTGTGGCCATGGATGTTTTTCATACGACGAAAGAGACAACTAACTAATGTGCTGATTTTTTTATGAGTTAATCTGCTGATGTTAAGCGAGTGAGGGATTTAGACTCTCGCGGGCTTAGTCTAAAAAGGCTTAATCTTAAATTGTCATTTGAAATAAGCTAAGAATAATTGAACTGAATATTAAAGGTTCTCCAGAATATCCGGTAATCTTCTTATTGCAGCTAATTCTCTCCATGCCTGACGAGCTTCAATAGCCGGGACTCCAAAATAAGTTTTACCACCTTCCAGTGATTTGCTGACAGCTGAAGTAGCTAAAACCACAGCCCCTTTTCCAATAACAAGGTCCTTGTTAATAGCCACTTTACCCCATAAAATAACATCATCTTCAATTCGGGTAACGCCTGCTATGGCTGCCTGAGATCCAATCAAACAATTTTTGCCGATATAGGTATCATGGCCAATTTGGCAATGGTTATCCATTTTTGTCCCATCCGAAATAATAGTATCGCCCGAAACTCCCTTGTCAATTGAACAAAGAGCTCCGATTTCTACTTTATTTCCAATAATAACTTTTCCACAGGATTCCATTTTATGAAAGCCATCTTTCCTTTTTTGGAAATAATAGGCATCGGCACCTATAACCGAACTGGAATGGATAATTACATCATCTCCTATAACGGAATGATCATAAATACTCACATTTGAATGAATGATGCAATTTTTTCCAATCTTAACATGATTGCCGATAAAAGTATTGGGTTGGATTTGAGTTCCTGGCCCAATTTCAGCACTTTCACTGATGTTTTTATCACAAGCCACAAATGGCCTGAATTTTTTAGCAAGTCCAACATAATCACTGAAAGGATCTTCCGAAATCAAAAGTGCTTTGCCGTCCGGACAATCAACTTTTTTATTGATGATAATTGTGGTAGCCGCAGAATTTAAAGCTTTCGCGTAATATTTTGGATGGTCAACAAACGTTAAATCACCGGGTTCAACCATATGAATTTCATTCATACCGGTTATTTTAAAATCAGGATCGCCAATAAATTCAGCATGAATTAATTCAGCAAGCTGTTTTAAAGTCAGGATGGTTTCAAATTTCATGACTGTTTATTTAACACGCTCAGAATATTCACCTGATCGGGTATCAACTTTTATTCTTTCTCCGGTATTTATAAAAAGTGGAACCTTAACAATTGCCCCGGTTTCAACGGTTGCATCCTTAAATGTATTGGTAGCGGTATTTCCACGGTCGCCGGGTTCGGTATAAGTAACTTTTAAATCTACGTAAGCTGGCATATCACATGAAAGTGGGGTCTCCGTTTCTGCATGATATAATACTTCTACACTATCTCCTTCTTTCAAAAATTGTGGGGCACTTATAATTTCGGAACTGAAAAAGGTTTGTTCAAAAGTTTCAGAATTCATAAAATGATAAGTTTCTCCTTCCTTATAAAGAAATTGATAAGGCCTTCTTTCAACCCGTTGAGTATTAATTTTAACACCGGCGGTGAAGGTGTTGGGGATTACTTTCCCTGTTTTAAGGTTCTTTAGTTTGGTACGCACAAAGGCCGGGCCTTTACCAGGCTTTACATGTTGG
>PHDM01000121.1 GCA_002840985.1 Bacteroidetes bacterium HGW-Bacteroidetes-17 | reverse complement strand
CTGGCAACAGAAATGACAGCAATATTTATCAGCTTCCTTTTTAGTGTAATTTCGTTTCACGAATAAAAAACGCTGCCCTTGAGCAAGGCAGCGTTTTTTTTAACATTATCGGCTAGAACATTCTTCGTTCACCATCAACAGGAGCTTTATATGGTTTACGCGGCAATTGAGTATCTCTCATCGCTGCATTATATATAAATGATGCAACCACAATTGCATTATGTGTTAAATCACCCATCACCAAACGTTCGTAGGTATCCATGTTGGTATGATAACCTCGATCGTATTCAATTTCGTCTTGAATAAACTGAAATGCTGGTAACCCTAGAGGATCGAATGACTGATGGTCGGTTCCTCCCGTATTCCCTATAGCAATTGTGTTCATCCCCATTGGATTAAATGGTTTCATCCACTCTTCAAATAGGGGTCGAACCATTTCGTTTTGTTGCAAATAGATTCCCCTGAACTTACCGGTACCATTATCCATATTAAAATAAACATCAAACTTTTCAAAACCGGGTTTCAGTTTATTACTTTTCGGATCACGTATGTATTTTTCGACATAACCTCTCGAACCATGCAATCCTTGCTCCTCACCTCCCCATAATGCAATGCGGATAGTTCGTTTAGGTTTTACATCCAGTGCTTTCAAAATACGCATCGCTTCCATCATTACAATACAACCTGATGCATTATCAGCAGCACCTGTACCACCATGCCATGAATCTAGATGCCCGCCAATTAAAACGATTTCATCTTGTAGTTTCGGATCGCTACCTTTTATTTCGCCCATTACGTTTGTAATTTGTGGACTGGCACTAAACTCATTTTGAATATCAACTTCTAATTTAACGGCAACTTTATGTTGCAGCAATCTCATGATCCGCCCATGAGCTTCAATGGGCAGATTTACTTCCGGAATTGGCTGTGGATCGCCACTTTTGTAACTGGCACCACTTGATCGGGGTACATTAAACTGACCTGATCCATTCAAGATAACCGCTGCCCCTTCAGTAATTAAAAACTCGGATATTTTTTGTCGGAGTTGCCTCATTTTCATATAATCTTCCATATTAAAATTGCCTCTTCTCCTACGGGCTTCTGTACTTTCCTCCTGAATTTTTGATAAATCAGCTTCAGTATACCTTGTTGCAAACGGTTCAAAACTTAATTCATAAATGGCAGTTGAAGGCATCACAATAATTTTGCCCTTAAGTTGTCCCTTATATTTTTCCAGATCTTTCTCATCTTTAACATCCATTAATACTGCTTCTCCTCTTATTTCACCAGCTGTACTGCCGGTCCATGCTATTGGCGTGGCAGAAAAATTAGCATAATAAGGCGCAGTCATTGCAACATAGGTTCTTTTATTATCCCAACCACCACGATCAAAATCCCGAACTTCATCAATAACCACGTTTTCGAAGCCATATTCAATCATTTTATTTTTTACCCAAACATTTGCATTGAGCTTACCTTTAGAGGCGGTCAATCTGGGCCCCAAAAAATCAGTCATCCAAAACGACAAGTCTTCTATTTTTGAATTCATCTTTCCTTCTTGCTTAATTTGATAAACCATATTCAGGTCCACTTGCTCCGTTTGGGCAATCAAATAGATTGGAACAAACAAGAAAAGGATGATAGCGCTAATTAAATTTTTATTCTTCATAATAATACTATTTAGGTTTTGATCAAATCTAAGAAATTAATAAAGCAGCGTTCGAGCTACTTATAAATAATATATAAATCGAATTTATTTGGCTACGTATATACAAGAATAAAGTATGAGATGATCAAAGTTATCATAATTTATAATGATTTTTTTGATTTGTTCATTTTAAAAATTATTTTTACATGCTAAACTAAAAAACTACTTTCAATGAAAAAAACTCTTTTACTCATCACTATACTATTATGTGGCAATTTATTTGCATCCAATAATAACAATGCCGATGATGGATCTATAGTAATTCAAGAACTGGATTTAGCCAAGGTTACTGATGATGTTGAAGCAAAAGCCAAATCCCTTCGTAGATTAATCAATAAAAAAGTTCAAAGAACTTTATTCGGGTTCACAGAAGATCTTATTGTTGATTTGGTCCGTACTTCCAGCGGTGTTTATTATGAGGACATGGGAAAAGAAGTAGTGACTAAGAATTTTGAAAAATTATCACCGGAACAAATCGATGTTTTGAATTTTTTCCTTCTTGCAGAAGCCGCAAGTGAACTTGACAGAAAAAATTCTCTTGCCGAAGAAGATTCATTGCGACTTGAATTATATAGAGATCGTAGGGATAAGCTATATAGTGCACTTGCAAATCTTATGGATAAAATCTCAGGCATCCCTGATTCAGTGATTGAAAGCATTAAATAATTCTCACATTTAATTTAGATTTCAAATAATGAATTATTGATCGTTTAATCAATACTTTCATTTTTTATGACAATCAATGAGATATTGAAATACTTTTCCGATAAACAGTAGTTTTCTTTTAATATTTTTAGCTGTTTTCACTATTTATATTGATATGATCTAAAACCTTCTGTCAGATCATATTTAATAATTATATTTGACCAATTTAATCATTCACTAAGCTGAGCATTCAATGACAGGAAGATTATTGTTCAAGTTATTTTTTATTTTCATGACTTGTTTTCTATTGCCATTCAAATCTTATCTTCAAACGAATTCAGAAAATGATCTCATTCTCAAAAATCTAAAAACTCATACAGACAACATTTACAGGCTCAACGACCTGCTTGTTAATGGCAAACTTTATCGCCCACTGAATGCCAATGCAAATGGATCGCCATATTTCCAAAATGACAAGCTTTGGAGAAAAAGTAAATTATTTATTAAAGGAACCGAATTTTCGGATCAAAATATTTTATATGATATTGAAAATGATGAATTAATCGCCAATATTATTAATTCTGATGGCAATACTAAAAATATTGTTCTTGATCAAGATTTTATTGATTCGTTGTGGATCGAGGATCATTTTTTTATTAACATTTCACCTTTTACAGAAGAAAAGATTAATGGGATTTATGAGCAGGTTTATAATGGTCGATTTAAGGCTCTGATAAAACATCATGTTACATATAAGCGTGTGATTAATTATAATTCCCCCAATGGTTATTATGATGATCCTGAAACATCCCTATTTATTCTCACAGAGAATAGACTTATTAAAATACCAAATAAAAAATCTCTCCTAAGCTATTTTGAATCTGATAAGAAAGAAATAGGACGATTCATACGAAGAAATAACATCAATTTAAAAACCGCTTCTATTTTCGAATACTTCACCCTTTTTAAAATTTGTGATGATCTTTCCTACGAATAAAATATACTTCCTTAAGCTGTTTGACATACTCTTCTTTGCATTCTTCGCAAATTGCCCAATCTTTTCTCAAAATAGGGACCTCATAGTAACTAAAGACTACAATAATTTAGCTTGGGAGGCTTTTGTTCAGAAAGCAGAACATGAATTAAAGGTAAAAATTTATTATAAAACTGAGGAATTTCCTTCTTTTACAATACAAATTCCGCAAAATACCTTGTTGAGCTCACTTTTAACTAATCATCTCAATAAATTTGGATATCAAATTGCTATTGATAAAAACAATAATGTTTTCATTTCAAAAGAGCCAATTAACACCACTGTAATTCCCGGTTTCTTTGAAAATTTTATTGATGATCAAAATAGTTTAAAGTTGGAAAATGAACAGCAAATGAACGCTGAGTTTATCCAAACAAATAATGAATTCATAGCCCGAGAAATAACAGTTGGATCAAAGAAACTGGGTCTTAATAAAAGCAAAGCTGTCGTGAGTGGATATATTAAAGATGCCATCACAAAAAAGCCAATTTCGGGGGCGACTATTGCTTTATCAGACTTAAGCTTCGGTGCAGTTACTGATGATGAAGGCCATTTTAGTTTCCAATTAGATAAAGGGAAATACAATATGACCGTGAGTTATGTAGGCAGCAAAGAGGAAAAAATTGAAGTCAGCGTATTATCGGATGGGTCATTTGAGCTGTTTCTCGAAGATGAAGCTATTTTGCTAAATGAAGCTGTAATCAGTGCAAATAAATATGATAAGGTGAAGGGTACCGAAATGGGTATTGAAAAAATAACCACAAAAAGCATAAAAGAAATCCCGCTGGTGATGGGTGAAAAGGATATCATAAAGGTTGCCTTATTACTACCCGGAATACAAACAGTTGGAGAAGGCTCATCAGGGTTTAACGTCAGGGGAAGTCCAACAGATCAAAATTTATTTTATATCAATAATTTACCTATCTATAACACTTCCCATTTAGCAGGCTTTTTCTCTTCTTTTAATTCAGATGTGATCGATGAGTTTACCCTTTATAAAAGCAATATCCCTGTTAAATTTGGCGGGCGCTTATCTTCTATTTTTGAAATTAAGGCAAAACCAGGTAACAAAGAAAGATATACGGCAAGTGGTGGGATTAGCCCTATAACAGGCAGAATTTTATTTGAAGGCCCGATCAAAAAGAATACGAGTAGTTTCATTATTGGGTTAAGATCAACCTATTCAGACTGGTTACTTAAACTGGCTAAAAACCCTGACATAAAAGAAAGTTCCGCAAATTTTGGTGATGCAATCGCAAATTTTACATTCAATTTAGGAAATAAGAATCAGATCAACCTATTTTCATATTATAGTTATGATCAAATGGACCTTGCGAAGAGAACGAATTATAATTATAAAAATATTGGCTCCTCGTTGGTTTGGAAACACTCATTTAACAATGTCAACAGTCATGATTTAAGTTTTGTGCACAGTATTTATAATTTTTCGGAAGAAAATAAGGATATCGCCGTTGCTTCTTATACCCACTCAAACAAACTAGAGCACACGGAGATTAAATCCAGTTTTAACATCAATAATATTAAGAATCATAAAATCAATTTTGGATTAAATAGTATCCTTTATCAAGTGCACAGAGGAACATACGAACCGTTAAGTTTGGAAAGTTTGATCGATTCGAAGGACCTGGGAAAAGAGAAAGGAATCGAATCTGCCTTATTTTTTAGCGATGAATGGGCATTGTCTCCTAAATTGTCGGTGAGTGCAGGGCTACGGTACAATTTATTTGCATATCTTGGAGCTCAGGATGTAAACGTATATCTCGATAACTTTCCAAAAACTAGTGCAAATATTATTGACACACTCCATTTTAAGAATAATGAAATCATAAAGTCCTATGGTGGCTTAGATTACAGAATTGCAGCAAATTACATGTTCAGTAATGATTTTTCAATAAAACTTTCCTATAACCGACAGCATCAATACATCTATATGTTATCAAACAGCATCGCCATATCTCCTGATTATAAGTGGAAACTTTCTGATTATAATACCAAACCTATTGTTGGCGATCAGTATGCCGCAGGATTATATTTTAATACTTATTGGGGAGGCCACACTTACGATCTTTCAATCGAAGGATATTATAAAAATGCTAAAAACATTGTAGAAATTAAAGATGGGGCAAACCTGATTATGAACGAATTTTCGGAGCAATCGACCCTTCAGGGTAAAATGGATGCTTATGGAGTCGAACTTATGCTTAAGAAGAATACCGGAAAATTAAATGGTTGGTTTAATTATACTTATTCGAAAACCAGTGTGAAAGTTGACAGTGAATTTCCTGAAAACAAGATCAATTTTGGTTATTCATATCCATCAAACTATGATAAACCACATGCTTTAAATCTGGTTGCCAGTTATCGTATTAAAAGACGATTAAGTGTTTCAGGCAATGTTGTTTATTCTACAGGAAGACCAATCACATACCCAACTGCGATATATTATCAAAATGGCTTTAAAACACTACATTATTCCAAACGTAATGAATATCGAATTCCTGATTACTTCAGGGTTGATCTTTCGGTTTCGATAGAAGGTAATTTAAAGAAAAATAAGCTTGCTCATGGTTCCTGGACTTTCTCAGTCTATAATCTTACCGGACGAAATAATGCATATTCGGTATATTTCAGATATGAAGAAGGTAAAATAAACGGATATAAATTATCCATTTTTGGAAGTCCTATCGTATCATTAACTTATAATTTCAAACTTGGGAATTATGCAAATTAGAAAATCAGGCAGTAACAAACTATTGATTTTATTTTTAATCATTGCTTTAGGGCTAGGGCTCTCATGCAGTGAAAAATATTGGCCTGAATTGAATTCTGCTTATGAACATCTGCTGGTTATTGACGGTAAAATCACCAATGAACCAGGACCATATACCATTAATTTATCAACCAGTTCTTCGATCGAGCAAAATAGTTTCAATCCCTTATCAAATGCTCACGTTGTGATTAGCGATGATTTTGGCAATAGTGAATTACTTCTTGAAACAAGTTCTGGTAAATATCAGACCGCTATTAATGGGATCCATGGAATTATTGGACGAAAATATAAAATTTCAATAATAGTAAACGGAAAATCCTATGAATCTACATTTGAAGAACTTAAAAATCCAGTCAAAGTTGAAAAATTAAATGCTGAATGGGTAAAACATACAGGAGCATCAAATGAGGAAGATGAGTACGGGTATCAATTTTATCTGAGTACAGAGACTGCAAACGAAACAGTGAGTTACTACTACTGGGAACTGACCGAAACGTATCAATATACTTCCTATTATTTTGCGCACTCAATATACTGGGGTAAAAACCTTCCGGGGAAAAACGGGTTTGAATTTTTTACTCATGTAGATACACTTTTAAATTGCTGGAAAACAAAACAAATAGATGAACGTTTCACGTATACCACCAAAAATCTTAAAATACCCAAACTAAATAGGTTTATCATCAATTTTGTTCCAAATAGTGAAAAACTTAATTACAAATATGCATTACAGGTAAAACAATACACAATTTCTGAGAATGCATATGTATTTTTAAACAGTTTACAAAAGCAAAACGATATTGAAAATTCATTATATACAACACAGCCATATCAGATTTTGGGAAATGTACAAAATGTTGATGACCTTGAGGAACCGGTTTTAGGTTACTTTCTGACTGCAGGAGTTATTGAAAGCAAACCACTAATAGTTAAAAGACCAATAGGTTTTAATGTTCCGTCTGATTGGGGCGAATGCAGCGTACTTACGGCTGATAATCTTTTTAACGTAATGGAGAGAGTTCAAGCATTGCCTTCACGATACTGGCCAGTTGTTCTTGCTGTTGATCCAAATCCTCAAAACACAAATCCCATTCTTGTCGATGCAGAATGCGTTGATTGCAGAGTAAAAGGAGGAGTTCCGGTTAGGCCGGCTTTTTGGGATGACAATTCATTGTTAAATACTCCAGATGGAAAAATTAAATAATTGAATGAAAAAGATTTTTATTATATACTTCGTTTTTTTGGGATGGCTATCCAGTACTTATTCACAATCAGTGCCTAGCCAGCTCACCAATAATTTGACCGAAAATATCATATTGACTACAGATAGAGATATTTATATTAGTGGTGAAAAAGTATGGTTTAAAGCACAAGGATTCATCGCATTAGATATTCCAAATAATCAACTTAGTAATATTCTATATGTCGAACTTTTCAATGCTTCTAATCAATCCTATGTAAGAAAAAAGTATAAAATTACGAATGAGATGGTTTCAGGGATGTTTATCATTCCACAAGAACTGATTTCAGGAAATTATTTTATTAGAGCATATACACAATATCAGCGAAACAGTTTGCCCGAAACATTTTTCACTCAAGTTATTACAATTATAAATCCTACCATCAAATTATCCAAAGAAATTTCGGAATATAAAGAAATTAAAATCTTGCCTGAGTATGGCCTAATCATGAATAATATGACCAATAGAATAGCAATAAATTTTGGTCAAAGTGATGAGAACGAGACTTTAACCGCCTGGTTGACAGATGAAAATCAAAACAGGGTTTCCGATGTATCAATAAATAATGGGCTGGGACTCATGCAGTTTATGCCTACTGAAAACAAGAATTACACACTCCACACGATTAATATTCAGGATACATTGCTTACTAAACTACCCAAAGCCTCAAATGAAGGAATAGTAATGAATGTTTTAAAAAGCAATTTTTCAGATCAAATAGATCTGCAAATCATTAGCCGGCAGGCAGTAAATCAAGAACTTAAACTTGAACTATTGTCTTCACATTTAAATAAAATAAGTGAAAAGCAAATTTATTTACAAAACACCGAAACACATTTATTGATTCCGACTAGTTCTTTTGATCCGGGATTTAATTATTTTATACTGAGAAACCATAAAGATGAAATATTAAGTATTTATTGTCATCTTAAACCCTTCGAAAATCCTATCGCAATTAAAATTACGCCTGACAAACAAAGCTATAAGCGACGCGAAAAAATTGAATTGGAAATTGAACCGACAGTGAAAAGTGAAGAATTTATCGACTTATCAATCACTGTAGCAAAAAAAGGTACCATAAACGATTATAATGATAAAATGCCAGGACAAATCATCAAGAACCCCGTCCTTTTAAATTCATACATGAACTCAAATAACGGAATATATGCAGAAGTTAAAGAAACGGAAGCGCTATTAGTATCTTACAACAGCAAACTTGCAAACGATATTGTTTTCAGAAATACTGTGGCAAAATTCAAATACAATCTCGAGTGGATTCCTGAAATAAGAGATGTTTCATTAAGCGGGTTCGTGATAAACAAAGAAACAAGAATGCCTGTAGCGGATGTTGAAGTTTATGCTTCTGTATTCAAAACTAACCCCCAGGTTCATATTTACAAAACTGATCAAAAAGGTTTTTTTATTTTCTCACTCAATAATTTAACCGGGTTACATGATGTTTTTTTAAGTGTCAGAAAAAATGATCTAACTGATAATCAAGAATATGAATTGCTTATAAACAATGATTTTTTAAGATCGTACCCCACACTTAATCCCTCTTCATTAGATCTAGATTCTACCCAAATTCCTTTTATTGAAGAACTTTACATTAATACTCAAGCTTCTAAAGTCTTTAATACTGAAACCGGAACTCAGGTTATACATTCTAATAATTTACCCTTTATTTTTTCAAATTCAGAATTTAGTCTTGATTTGGACAACTATGTAGAGAATCCTTCACTCGAAGTTATATTCAGGGAATTGGTTCCAAGTGTTAAAGTTAAAAATGATGGTGGAAAATATTCATTAACGGTTACCGATCCGGACAGAAGATTAGCACAAAGTGATCCTTTAATCATGGTTGATTTCATCGCTATTTTTGATGTGAATGAACTGATGAAGATTAACCCTACAGACCTCAAAAAAATTGACATTTATACAACTCCTTTCGTACTGGGAAACACACAAATTGAAGGCGTCATTTTGATTACAACTAAAACCGATAACTTCGGGGGAATAAATATGCCTGCCGAATCTGCATTTTTTGAATATACTACCATATCCGATTCATATTATTTTGACCCGCCAATTTATGAGTCGGATGAACAAGTCAACAGTCATGATGCTGATTTCAGAAATTTACTTTTTTGGGATGCCTCCTTAAAAGTCAAAGATTTCGAAAAAGTTACATTTTACGCATCTGATCATTGTTCCGAATATGATATCATAATCAGAGGAGTAACAAAAGATGGAAGAAAATATTATGGAAAGAGTAGTATTGAAATATCAAGATAAAAAAGGACCCGAAATCGGGTCCTTTTTTTATCTGTCCATTCGTATTTTCTATTGATATAAAACAGGTTTTCCGAATCCCACTTTCTCTAACTCTTTCAATTGTGTTTCGGCATCCCCTACTACAACATAATACATTTTATCAGGATGAATGTATTTAACAGCCAATTCCTTGAGTTGTTCTAGGGTTAAATTCTTAACCGCATTTTCTTCATTTCTGATATAATCAGCCGGAAGATTATAAGTCCCCATATCTCTTAACATACCATTCAAAGCCCAGAGTGTTTCAAAATTTCTGGCATTGGATTTTATTAATGCATCTTTTGTAAATCTAAGGTCCTCATCCGAAACCACATCTTTGTAGGTTTCCATCAGATTTTTAAAAATTTCGACCGACTCAAGTGTCGCAGTTGATCGTACACTTGATGATGCTATAAACGTACCGGGTACAAAACTTCCGTTAAAGCTGCTGCGGGCACCATAGGTAAATCCTTTTTCTTCACGTAAAACTGTATTAATAAAGCTATTAAAGGATCCGCCCAGCTTGTAATTCATTACGGTGGTCAAATAGTAATCCGGGTCGGTTCTAGCAAGCCCTAAGTTGCCTATACTAATAACCGATTGTTTGGCACCCGGAACATCGATAAAATAGATCTTTGATTCACTTGGTTGCTCCGGTAAGCTATATTCAGGGAAAACAACCTCTTTTTCGGTCCATTTTTCTGCCAACTTACTTAATGACGCCATTACTTTTTGCTGATTGATTTGTCCAGCAACGGTAAAAAAGGCTACACTCGGTGATATATTGGAATTATAATAATCCTTTAAATCATCAATTGTGATCGATGATACAGATTCTACTGTTCCCTGTCGATCGATCGATAAGATATGCCCATCCCCGTAAATTAGCTTATTGAATGCCTGACTTGCCAATGAATTTGGATTTGCTTTTTGCCTCATCAATCCGTTCTGAATGGCTGTTTTTGCAAGTGCAAATTCTTCCTCATCCCAACGTGGCTCGAGTAAGATTTCTTCGACAAGGGCCAAAACGGCATCATAATTTCTTTCAAGCGTATTGGTACTGATAGATATTCCATCAGCTCCTGCAAATACATTGATTGACGCACCTAAATTATCAATAGCTTCTTCTAATTCAAGCGGGGTTTTGTTCTTTGTTCCTTGTGTCATCAGATTGGCCATCAGAGAAGCTGTGCCGGCTTTATCAATCTTATCGAGATAATGCCCTCCTTTTAGGATAATAT
>PHDM01000120.1 GCA_002840985.1 Bacteroidetes bacterium HGW-Bacteroidetes-17 | reverse complement strand
ACGGATGTAGGTTTACTTTCCGGAAAAACTGAAGTTTTCAGTAGAGATACCTTACATAACGCAGTCAGATTTGGGGATCTGATGGTCGTAAAATCATTGCTTATGCTGGGCGTCGATCCTAATCTTACAGACAGTAAAGGATGGACCCCATTAGATTATGCTAAAAAAAGGAACAAGGCAGATATAGAAAAATTTCTGATCGAGAATGGGGCAAAAACATTTGTAAAAGAACTTCCGGATATGTATGAAGGACCGCATATCAGAATATTTGATTCCGCAAATGTTGAAGTAATCCATCTGAAACATGATAGTTTGAATCACAAATCTGTCTTAATTCAGGAAAAACATTCATTTGAGGAATTTCCAATGAAAGTTAATGGCTATTTAATCGATCCCAAAGATTTTGATTTTTCAAACAAAACGATCCCCCCAAAAAGCAGCTATTTAAAAGCCAGTAAAATATTTGTCGTTGGAGATATCCATGGTGAATTTGATCGGGCGTATGGTCTTTTAAAAAACAATAAAATAATCGATGATAAAGGAAATTGGAACTGGGGCAAAGGTCATCTTGTTTTTGTAGGTGATATTTTTGACCGCGGTAGTAAAGTGACAGAAACTTTATGGTGGATTTTTTCGCTCGAGAAACAAGCCGAAAAATCGGGTGGTAAAGTTCATCTACTCTTGGGTAACCATGAACCAATGATTTTTAAAAAGGATTATAGGTACGTTACAGATGAGTATTATTCATTGTGTGAAAATCTTGGACTTGACTATTCCGAACTCTTCAATAAAAATTCAGTTCTAGGGTATTGGCTTCGACAAAAACCTGTTATGATAAAAATCAATCAATTTACTTTTATCCATGCAGGGATTTCGCCCGAATTATTAGAAATGCAGTTAATCACCGATTCAATAAACAAGTTTGTTTGGCAGTATCTCAATGATGTTGAAAATGAAAAAAACATAAAAACCCGGCAATATTTACTTGGTAACCAAGGGGTGCTATGGTATCGGGGATTAATTCAAGATGGCTCACGAAAAGACGTAATCAGTCATTTTACTTTAAATCGTTTATTGGCGTTTTATAATACCAGGGCCTTTATTGTTGGACATACGGAAGTGGATTCGATTTCAGCATTTTTTGATAAGCGGGTGGTCGATGTAAATATCCCGAAGCGAAAGAAAGACATCAAAGAGCAGGGCCTAATGATCAAAGGAGATAAATTATGGATCGTTTATGATTTCCAAAAGAAGAGAAGATTTATTAATTACAAGGTATCGTGTTCAAGATTTAAGTGGTAGGATTAGGATTCGACCGACAAAAAAAATGAAATCAAAAAGCAATTTGATTTCAAATCTTATTTTAAATATCCATTGTTCTTAATTCAACAATTGGTTAATTGGTTCGTAGTTTGTTTCAGTGAGAGGTGATCAAGTAATTTCGGTAAGCGAAACCGGGATGAAGCATTGCCTCTCTTTTTTCATCTAAAAATTGATTTTAAAGACGTTGGGAATTAGTATGTCCATTAAAATTCAGGCGACTTGCTTTTCAACTGGTATATTGCTATGATTTTACGACCTTTGATAAAATTATTTGGCAAAATAATATCAAAGAGAAAGCATAAGAAATTATAGCATAAAATGGATAGATTAAATCTTGTTACAAAACTGACCCATAACGTAAAATCGTTCGAATGTGGCCCCAATAGTGAATTGAGAATCAATAACCTGCTTTTGTTATTTCAGGAAGCTGCCTATGTCAGTGCGGAAAACCTTGGCTTTGGTTATCATCGTTTACAAGAAAATAACATGACCTGGGTTTTGTCCAGTGTAAAAATTCACTCGATAAAATTTCCTAAATGGACAGAACCTATCCAAATATCAACCTGGCCAAGCGGCCATAACAGATTACTTGGATTTCGGGAATTCCTGGTTACTGATATGTATGATCAACATTTGATTTCTGCAACCAGCGAATGGCTGGCTATCGAATTAAATTCAAGAAAACCAATAAATATTAATGACTTTAAAATTGAGCTACCCAACCATGGTGTAAAAGCACTCGATGAAAAGTTGAACAGGTTAAACCCAAAACGATTTGGCGAGGGCATGGAAATATTTGAGGTGAATGTTCCTTACAGCGCCATTGATGAGAATGGACATGTAAACAATGCCGAATATGTAAAGTGGTCGTTCGACGGATTAAGGCAAGCCAATATTGAAATTGAGAATATTTCCACCCTACAGATTTCTTTTATTTCTGAAGTTTTTGAAAATGAAACCTGTAAAATATTTTTTAAAGAAGATACTGACAGCTCAAAACTGCTTTGGGGAGTGAATGCTAAAAACAATGAATATGTATTTGCAATGAAAATTGAAAAATTACCTTAATTTAACGATTAGGTCAGGATAAATTACTTTCAATTTTATCTGCCGGCCAAAGCTTTTACCATTGCAAGGCAGGCGGGTCTTTGAAATATTGAGAACAGCGAGATAACACGAAGGACTGACAAGTTTAACGTTGTGAATTGCTTTCAAATTGTATCTTTGAAATATTGAGAACAGCCTATTTCCTGTTGTTCTGGTGTGAGTTTCAGTTGTGAATTGCTTTCAAATTGTATCTTTGAAATATTGAGAACAGCACTGAAGCTTGACAGAATGATAGAAAGGCTGTTGTGAATTGCTTTCAAATTGTATCTTTGAAATATTGAGAACAGCAAAGCTCATTAAAGAGATCAAGCTCGCAACGTTGTGAATTGCTTTCAAATTGTATCTTTGAAATATTGAGAACAGCTCAGGTAAACCAGGAACGAATTTACATCTTGTTGTGAATTGCTTTCAAATTGTATCTTTGAAATATTGAGAACAGCCTCATTACAGGCTTGCCTAAGTTTATCGTAGTTGTGAATTGCTTTCAAATTGTATCTTTGAAATATTGAGAACAGCTAACCTGCTCCAAATATCCGGTATAGATAGTTGTGAATTGCTTTCAAATTGTATCTTTGAAATATTGAGAACAGCTGTTTCAATGCCATTTCTATGCCACCACACGTTGTGAATTGCTTTCAAATTGTATCTTTGAAATATTGAGAACAGCCAAAGGCAATATATTACAATTGCAAGCCACGTTGTGAATTGCTTTCAAATTGTATCTTTGAAATATTGAGAACAGCAACGTGCTTTTTAATAACAACCCTATGTTCGTTGTGAATTGCTTTCAAATTGTATCTTTGAAATATTGAGAACAGCATTTTTTATATCCGGTTAACTTTAATATTCGTTGTGAATTGCTTTCAAATTGTATCTTTGAAATATTGAGAACAGCTTTCTAATACAGATCCTGATTTACTTACAAGTTGTGAATTGCTTTCAAATTGTATCTTTGAAATATTGAGAACAGCTAATGCTTTTGAGTAATCAAGTGTAGCTTTGTTGTGAATTGCTTTCAAATTGTATCTTTGAAATATTGAGAACAGCCTATAAAATCCGTATTGATATATCCACCAAGTTGTGAATTGCTTTCAAATTGTATCTTTGAAATATTGAGAACAGCAGTATATCTCAATACGGTCGAACGTGCCTGTTGTGAATTGCTTTCAAATTGTATCTTTGAAATATTGAGAACAGCTGCATTGTTCACCATTACATGTATGTGTAGTTGTGAATTGCTTTCAAATTGTATCTTTGAAATATTGAGAACAGCTGATCCCATCAAGAAAAAGATAGAAGAAGTGTTGTGAATTGCTTTCAAATTGTATCTTTGAAATATTGAGAACAGCGATTGTTTTTTTAATTAATTCATAAAACTTGTTGTGAATTGCTTTCAAATTGTATCTTTGAAATATTGAGAACAGCATTTTTCAAGTCTCTCTCTCTCGATATTCGTTGTGAATTGCTTTCAAATTGTATCTTTGAAATATTGAGAACAGCTTCAGGAATTAAGCTATGAAGAGGTAGCGCGTTGTGAATTGCTTTCAAATTGTATCTTTGAAATATTGAGAACAGCCGCTTGCATTACTTCAATTTTAAACTCTGGGTTGTGAATTGCTTTCAAATTGTATCTTTGAAATATTGAGAACAGCCAATAAGTCTTTTTCAGTCAATCCGCCTTTGTTGTGAATTGCTTTCAAATTGTATCTTTGAAATATTGAGAACAGCCGGGCAAATTGCACTTAACAATTTAGGTTTGTTGTGAATTGCTTTCAAATTGTATCTTTGAAATATTGAGAACAGCCTACCCGTCTGCCAAATGTGACTAAGTACTGTTGTGAATTGCTTTCAAATTGTATCTTTGAAATATTGAGAACAGCTTAGTATATCTCAACACAGTCGAACGTGCCTGTTGTGAATTGCTTTCAAATTGTATCTTTGAAATATTGAGAACAGCTCTAAAACTACGGTCATTTTTCATGCTACCGTTGTGAATTGCTTTCAAATTGTATCTTTGAAATATTGAGAACAGCATATTAAAAATTTGGCTCGAATAATATGCGTTGTGAATTGCTTTCAAATTGTATCTTTGAAATATTGAGAACAGCGTTTTAGTCTCGATTAACTCGCCAGTCTCTGTTGTGAATTGCTTTCAAATTGTATCTTTGAAATATTGAGAACAGCAAGAAGATTGACAAGCTTGACTTGATCTTGTTGTGAATTGCTTTCAAATTGTATCTTTGAAATATTGAGAACAGCGCGAAGCAATGAAGAAATTGAATTGAGTATGTTGTGAATTGCTTTCAAATTGTATCTTTGAAATATTGAGAACAGCGAAAATATTTGCATCAATATTCTTAATACTGTTGTGAATTGCTTTCAAATTGTATCTTTGAAATATTGAGAACAGCGCCAATTGGGGATGACTTAACTAAGTTTTTGTTGTGAATTGCTTTCAAATTGTATCTTTGAAATATTGAGAACAGCGACGGGATCTTTTGTTCCGATTACTAAATCCAGTTGTGAATTGCTTTCAAATTGTATCTTTGAAATATTGAGAACAGCGCAGAGCTTTGACAGAAGATACAGCAACGGGTTGTGAATTGCTTTCAAATTGTATCTTTGAAATATTGAGAACAGCAATTAAGCTCGCTGCATCAATAAGTACGCGTTGTGAATTGCTTTCAAATTGTATCTTTGAAATATTGAGAACAGCAAAGAAGGCAAAGGTATTACATTTACATCATGTTGTGAATTGCTTTCAAATTGTATCTTTGAAATATTGAGAACAGCTACTGTTAATCGTGTTATCAATCGAGATTCGTTGTGAATTGCTTTCAAATTGTATCTTTGAAATATTGAGAACAGCAATACTCAACTGGCTTAAACCAATTGCCCCGTTGTGAATTGCTTTCAAATTGTATCTTTGAAATATTGAGAACAGCACCCGTATGAGTTAATACTTTCATCGGAGAGTTGTGAATTGCTTTCAAATTGTATCTTTGAAATATTGAGAACAGCTCAGCCAATTAATAATTCATATATTTTTGTGTTGTGAATTGCTTTCAAATTGTATCTTTGAAATATTGAGAACAGCTCATAAAATTGTAACTTCTGGAGCACCTATGTTGTGAATTGCTTTCAAATTGTATCTTTGAAATATTGAGAACAGCCTTCTACAAAGACATACTTGGGATGGATCCGTTGTGAATTGCTTTCAAATTGTATCTTTGAAATATTGAGAACAGCTAAAGAAAGAGTTTGAACTCAGAAAGGAATCGTTGTGAATTGCTTTCAAATTGTATCTTTGAAATATTGAGAACAGCTTTGAAACAATTTGATTGCGTCTTTGTGGTGTTGTGAATTGCTTTCAAATTGTATCTTTGAAATATTGAGAACAGCATTGATCTGAAAACCCTTTTACTCCGGCTTGTTGTGAATTGCTTTCAAATTGTATCTTTGAAATATTGAGAACAGCAAGAGGCTTGTCAGATAGAAGGACTTGACCGTTGTGAATTGCTTTCAAATTGTATCTTTGAAATATTGAGAACAGCACAACTATTTATTTTAATCCATCAAGTGACGTTGTGAATTGCTTTCAAATTGTATCTTTGAAATATTGAGAACAGCGAAGTTTTAAATACTCGCTAACTGATTTTTGTTGTGAATTGCTTTCAAATTGTATCTTTGAAATATTGAGAACAGCAATTAACAGGTATCGGGGTAAAACCATACTGTTGTGAATTGCTTTCAAATTGTATCTTTGAAATATTGAGAACAGCTGGACTTTCAAATTCGGGTAACGATATTGAGTTGTGAATTGCTTTCAAATTGTATCTTTGAAATATTGAGAACAGCCCCAACTCATTATTGGACTACTGCCTACATGTTGTGAATTGCTTTCAAATTGTATCTTTGAAATATTGAGAACAGCGATTCGCTTTTGGCTCAACATAGTATTCCTGTTGTGAATTGCTTTCAAATTGTATCTTTGAAATATTGAGAACAGCAAACCCGGTTGAATTTTGCACCTCTGATGAGTTGTGAATTGCTTTCAAATTGTATCTTTGAAATATTGAGAACAGCCATGGTCACCATCTTGGTTTCCTGAAGATAGTTGTGAATTGCTTTCAAATTGTATCTTTGAAATATTGAGAACAGCGAAACAACTCTATTTGTGAGTACTGTTACAGTTGTGAATTGCTTTCAAATTGTATCTTTGAAATATTGAGAACAGCCTCCATACAAATGAGCCCTAAAAAGAAATCGTTGTGAATTGCTTTCAAATTGTATCTTTGAAATATTGAGAACAGCGCGTTTTACTTCAACATCAACATAGGCTTCGTTGTGAATTGCTTTCAAATTGTATCTTTGAAATATTGAGAACAGCATACCTGTGTTTAACAGGCTGTATTTTATTTGTTTAGCTCAATATTTTGAATTAAAAAATGAACATTAATTGGCGCCATGATTCCAAATCGCGGTGCCAATTTTTTTCCTAGAATAATTCCAATTGCTGGGGGGTAGCAGGTTTTTCGCTTTCTTTTTTGCCATAAAACAATTCGATCATTCCAAATTGCTTATCAGTGATACATAATATACCTACATGACCGCTGGGTGGTAAATTTGATTTCACCCTTTTTATATGAACATCGGCATTTTCTTTGCTCGCACAATGGCGTAAATAGATAGAAAACTGGAACATTGTGAACCCGTCGTCGATCAATCTTTTCCTAAATAAACCGGCCTGTTTCCGGTCCTTTTTTGTTTCGGTCGGTAAATCAAAAAAAACCAGGGCCCACATAATCCGGTATTGATTAAAGCGATTTAGATCCGTCAAAACAAGGGTATTTTATTTTTCGGATTTCTCCGGCAAAACAGGCTGCCAGGCTCGCCGTGGTTTGTTGCATGCCAACCATCAAAGGACTTGACCTATCTTCAATGGAAATATCCAGGACAGGGATCTGCAGCAACTCTTTTTTTATTTCGGGGGATAATTCGTCAATTTTATCGAATTTAGGGATCATATTCAATACCAGATGATCAACATAGGGGCGATAGGGTTCCATGATATCGTCGGCCAAAGCATAAGCATTGTAACGGTTGTGATGGTGGATACCAAAAGTAGGCAGTAGACCTGAAGCAACGAGATTCCGTGCCACGATCGCTCTCAGGATGGCATAACCATAATTGAGCAAATTATTGGGTTCGACTTCAAACCTACCACGTACAAATCCATCTTGATAATCATTGAATAGATTGGCCCAGTAATAGGCTGCCGCCCTGGCTTCATAATTTTCAGGATCGCCCGAGTTTACACTGTTTTCCCAATATTTCATGTTTTCAATCGCAAAACCCTGCATGGCCAGCAAACTTGCCTGATTATGGATTTTTGCTTTGATGGTTTGTTGCCACAGGTTCTTTTTTAAGGGCAAACTGGCATCAATTTGACTGCGAAAACGTTCCTGTTGCAAAGTATTTCCCGATAAATTCAGCATCAGTCCTTGTGGGTGATGTTTGTCGTCGCAGGTAATCAAGGCAACGTTATTATCCAACAATCTGGTGATCAGGTTTTGTGAAATAGTTAATCGAAAAGCATCCAGAATGACCACACCGATATCTTCAATCGGAATTTTTACTTCATCTTTTTGTTTATCGGCAAAAGATACAACCAATTGCTTATTTGATGTGTGCAGATAAGCATCGTTGCCAAAATAGAGGGTTCTTTTTATCATGATCAGGTTTTATGAACTGATATGATGACTTTAAGTCATCTTATCAGTAATGTGATAGACAGTAATGATATTCATCGTAACTGTAAGCGTTAAAATTCACATATTCAAGAGCTGTTCTTTTATTGATGAGCTTTCCGTTTCTGATTCCCAAATAATCTTTTATCGAGGAAAATTCCCAATCCTGTGCTTTTTTTACAATACCTGACTTTACAGGATTTTGATGGATATAATTAAAACAGATTTGGGGATATGCTCTCTCGACATTACTTATATTCATACGCGTAATACCATTATCAGAGAACCAGGAAGGGGTTATTCCTTTGGGGCAATTAAGGCAAATGGCTTTGGTGTGTGCTTTAAATAGTGAGCCACTTCTTTTTTCCTGATTATTTATTGCCCGGGTATAGGATCTTAGCATTATGGCTATTGAGTTATTAAAGCTAGTTTTGTTATTAGTGATAGGATGACTCATAGTCATCCTATCACTAGACATTCTATCAGCGGCTATTTCTTTTACCAGTACCATAAAATGAAAATGATTAGGCATTAAGCACCAGGCCAGAACATCGGCGTATGGCAATAGGTATGTTCTTGTTTTGTTCAGGAAAAACAAATAGTTTTTAGGATGAAAGAATATTTTTTGTCTGTTATTCCCCTGGTTGTAAATATGATACAAATAGCCTTTTTGAAATTGCATGGTTAATGGTTTTTTATTCATAAGATGACTTAAAGTCATCTTATGAATTGATTCAGAGTGTAATGTTACCTAAGCGATCTACTCTTAGTTTCCAACAGACAGATTTGATTTGAATTCCATCTATTGAATTTTGATTTTTTGATTGTGGACTTCCAACTCCAAATTCATTCTGAATTGGATAATTAATTCCTAACTTTTGTTGATCTGATTTATTTTTATTGAAGATTAAACTCGAAATATTTGCTGGGATAAAATTAGCTAGCATATCACTACAATCTGTAAATTTATAAATACTTCTCACTTGTTCTTTTTTAAGTGCTTTAAAATTTATTTGGTGAGGATTTGCTTGTTCATCAACGCTTGGGACATATACCAAATCGTTAGGCGATAAAAAGAAAAGTAAAGAATAACCTTTTTCATTTTTTTCTGGAACAGAAGCCAATCCTTCTTTCTGTCGTTCAATAACAATATTCAAAGGGATAGTTTCATAACTTCTTTTTCCGTTTTCGTCCTGGTAAATAGCAAAGAAAAGGTTAGTTCCTTTAGCTGCTTCAACAAATTTATCCTTTTTGTTTCCAGAATTCCCAACATTAAATTTATTCCCTTTCGGTTCATAGGTCCTAACCTTCAATATTGGTAGATGAGGCTTGCCATCATTTAACGTTTTCAGGTTTTTATTCATTTCTTCGATTCCTTCTGGAGAAAATGCCAATTCAGGATTGTTTTGATTTAGTTCCAGATGCCTTATCAGAATTTTTTGGATGCCGGTATCTGTAATGCTTTCGATTTTTGTATTATTAAACGATGAATTCAAATTTATTCTTGATGCTACAAGGATTTCTTTCTCATCGCTGAAATAATAAAGTTCGGGTTTAGAAACATCTTTGTTCATCCATTTATATTCATTGTTGGCGAAGAATTTGGCAATTTTCTTTTTGTCAAATCCTTCGTTGATTAGTTGTTTAATCTTGGTTTTTAAATTTTTATCAACTAAGAATTCCCATCGATCTATTGCTGCTGATAGATTCACGGTTTTTTTATCTCTTAAATTTACATGACCAGCTACAGTATCTTTGTGCATCGGTTTTCTTATAGCCCAACTTTCACCTTGTGTTTGTACTACTTTTTCTTTGAGCCATTTACCATCTTTTTCGACATATTTTTGGTATTTGTTTGTCGTTTTATTAATGACCCTTATGTTTTGCTTAAAACTGACTATAGTTGTTTCTAGTTTGTTTTTGGCATCAACTACAAAAGTTTCCCAAGGTTGTTTAAATATCCATTTATAATTTTGATCTGAACCATTATTGTATTTTTTGTCGCATAAAACTGCTCTTAAATCTTCCCTTGCAACTTGTTTTTGTTCTTTTGATTTCTTTTTATCCAACGCATTTTGATTGTTTAAATAGTTGATGTGATTACGGGTAGCACAAGCAATTACCAATGCATCCATAGCATGATGTCGGTGGTCAATTCGTTTTTTTTGAAATCCTTTCTGAAATTCAATCGGAACACTTGGTAAATATTTCTGGAATCTTTCATTATAAGTTGTGAAGTTTTCTGTTTTTGTCAATTCATTTAATCGTTCAAAACGAGGCAAAATCAAATCATTCCACATGTCGTTCAATCCCCAATCGGTTTTAAGACTAGAAGTAATTTGTCCGTTGCTTGCCAATACATTTTTTGAATTAGTGCCGTCGTCCTTGTTGTTTTCTTCGCGCACAATATTGGATAAAAGTTGCATCACGAATTTGCTGATGTAACGTGTATCGTTCAATTGCCTTTCAATCATTTTTACTGGAATATCTTCCATTAAAAGTTTGTTTCGTTTGCCCCGGTTTTTGTTGTAATGCTGTTTTACGAAATCTTGATACGTATCTTCTGAAAAGATTTTTACTTTTTGCCCTGATCCGGTTTCAATGATTTGCCCATGATGATTTTTAATAAACTCTAGTCCTGTCTGATTGCTCTTTTCTTTATTTACTGCAGCTTCGCAAATTACTTTATTACTCAAACTATCATCAAAGTAGCGGCTTTGTGGAATAATATGCTCAATTTCGTAAGCAGAAGTAAATAGTTTGGATAGTTTTATAACTTCTCCTGTATATGGCGAACGGTATTGTTGTTGCAACCAAAGTTTGTAACGAATTAAATCAGACTTACTGGGTTGGCTTGTTTTAGATATT
>PHDM01000119.1 GCA_002840985.1 Bacteroidetes bacterium HGW-Bacteroidetes-17 | reverse complement strand
GAAAAAATATTTTTGCAACCGATTATAATGCATTTTACTTTACATCGTTTGATAAATCTTATGTACAGCTTGGGAAACCTTCACAATATGGTGTTTTCGCTAAGTTAAACTTCTAAATTTATGCTTAAGGCTACCGGCGGTAAATACTTTACCCTACTAAATTTATATCTGGCACAATCGATTCCGATGAGTTTTTTCTCGACGGTTATGCCTGTCATCATGCGGACAGAACATTATTCTCTGACTTCTATAGGTTTAATTCAATTAATTAAACTACCCTGGATCATAAAATTCTTATGGGCACCCTTGGTCGACAAAACCGGGGGTACCATAAGCAAATACAAAAGCTGGATTTTCTTTTCAGAGATTTTTTATGCCATGGTCATCTTTGGTATTGCATTTCTTAGCCTGGAGGTTGATTTTGAGATCATTATCGTCCTGATGCTTATTGCCTTTATGGCATCGGCCACACAAGATATTGCCACCGATGCCTTTGCAATTTTAATCCTTAAAAAAGAAGAAAGAAGTATCGGTAACAGTATGCAATCGGCCGGAAGCTTTTTAGGTACGCTAACAGGAAGTGGACTTCTTCTCATCATTTACTATTATTGGGGATGGCAGTATTTATTAATGGCCCTGGCAGGCTTTGTGCTTCTGGCGCTTCTACCTCTTTCTATATATAAAGGCAGAGAAGTTGCGAAACCTAAACCGGCAAAACCAATAGCACTTAAAGATATTGGTCTGTTTTTTAGACAAAAGAAAGCTTACAAACGTATCATCCTCCTGACAATTTTTTATTCAGGGATTATCGGCATATTGACCATGATCAAGCCCTGGATGGTCGATTTGGGATTTAATATTAAAGAAATTGGAATCCTTTCCGGAATTCATGGTGCAGCATTTGGTGCTGCATTTTCTTTTGCAGCCGGATTTTTAATAAAAAAACTGGGGAAGAAAAGAAGCATACTCCTGTTCTCAGCCGTGGCATTTCTCGCTGCAACTTATTTTTGTTGGATGACCTATTTCACACCCTCAAAATCACACATTATACTGGGCATTGCTTTAATCTGGGCTGCCTATGGAATGTCGACAGTTATCGTTTATACCATCTCGATGGATAATGTAAGAGCGGGAAGAGAAGGTACTGATTTTACTATACAAATCGTTATTACGCATTTAAGCAGTTTATTAATTGCCGTCAGCAGCGGAAAAATCGCTCATTTAATCGGATACAAAGGATTGTTCCGAATTGAGTTTATTGTTAGTTTAATTGTACTTGCATCAATTTCATTTCTCTTTGAAGAAAGGTACTACGAAGAAAATTTAATAAAGGATAAATAGCATGAAGGTTTCAAAAAAATTACTCGAAAAATACAATGTAGCTACCCCAAGATATACGAGCTACCCCCCGGCCAATTATTTTCATGAAGAGTTCACCAATAAAAAGGTTGAAGAAGCCATTTCTTTGTCAAATAATGAACATCCTGAGAATATTTCACTATACATTCACATCCCTTTCTGCAATAAACTTTGTTTTTATTGTGGGTGTAATACGGTCATAAGCCGCAATGGAAAAATGATAGATTCTTATATCGGAACCCTTAAAAAAGAGATCGTTCTATTAAAATCCAAACTTGATCCAAATCGTAAAGTTTCTCAGGTTCATTGGGGTGGAGGAACACCAAATTATCTTCCAATTGAGGATATTGAGTCGATAATGAATACTTTATACAAGAATTTTAATTTCATTTCGGGCGCTGAAATTGCAATGGAATGCCATCCCTGGCATTTGACCTATGATTATGTTGATCGTTTGATTGAACTCAAATTTAACCGATTAAGCCTCGGAGTTCAGGACTTTAATGTGAAGGTTATGGACAGCATCAATAGAAATCAATCTATTATCCCAATTCCTGAGCTTGTTGAATATGTCAAAGCTAATAATGTCGCTGTAAACCTGGATTTTATTTATGGCCTTCCATTTCAAACTGTTGAAACTTTCACTGAAACCATACAAAAAGCAATAGAAATTTCACCAAACAGACTGGTAACCTTTTCATACGCTCATGTACCTTGGATTAAAAAGGCCCAGCAAAAACTCGAAAAATACAACTTGCCGGACGCCGACCAAAAAGTCAAGCTTTTTGAGGCTGCTTATGATTTATTGACAAAAAGTGGTTATAAAGCCATTGGTCTCGATCATTTTGCAAAAGAATCGGACGAGCTTTATATAGCGCTGAAAGGAAAAACATTGCATCGTAATTTTCAGGGATATTGCACACGCGAAACAACCGGACAGGTTTATGCGCTTGGAGTAAGTGGTATCAGCCAACTTGAAAGTGCCTATCTGCAAAGTACTAAAAATGTAGTAGAATACACACAGCGTATTAATGAAGGGAAATTTCCAATCGAGAAAGCATATTTCTTATCTTTAGAAGAAAAAATTACCAGAGAAATAATTAACGAGCTGATGTGTAATCTTTATCTATCATGGAAATCGCTTTCAAATCGTTTTAACAAACCGATTGAAGAACTTAATAATTTGACCAAAGAACAAAACCAACAATTAAAAACATTTGAATCAGAAGGCCTTATCACCTATAATAAAGATGAGATATTCATCACAGAATCGGGCAAATTTTTCATTCGCAATATTGCGGCTGCTTTCGATCCAAAAATGCAGAATACCACTCGTAATTTTTCAAAAGCACTTTAACAATGAACGACCATAAATATATTGCAATAATTGGGGCGGGTATTACCGGACTCACCACCGCCTATTACCTTAAAAAAGCAGGCATAAAATTTAAAATATTTGAACAAAGTGATCATATTGGGGGAGTTATAAGAACGAAAAGTACTAAAAACTTTTTATATGAAACCGGTCCTAATAGCGGCGTACTTGGTAATGCCGAAATTGCAGATCTGTTTGAAGAATTAAAAAATGATTGCAAATTAGAAATTGCAGATCATTCGTCTGCACGTCGATTGATCTGGAAAAAAAACAAGTGGCATGCTTTGCCTTCGGGTCCGGTATCAGCAATTACTACTCCCCTGTTCAGTCTGTATGATAAATTCAGAATATTGGGAGAACCATTTCGAAAAAAAGGAACCAATCCGAACGAATCATTAGGCGAATTAGTTAGGAGACGAATGGGGAAAAGTTTCCTGAATTATGCCATAGACCCATTCATTCTAGGCATTTATGCAGGTGATCCAGATTATATTGTTCCTAAATATGCTTTGCCAAAACTGTACAATTTAGAACAGCAATATGGAAGTTTTATTGGGGGCGCATTAAAAAAACGCAAGGAACCAAAATCAGATCAGGATAAAAAAGCAACCAGGGAAATATTTTCGGTTGAAGGTGGTTTAGAAAAGTTGATCAAAGCACTTGTAAAAAACATCGGAGTGAATCATGTGCATACGAACACTAAGAACATTTCGGTCCGACGATTGCACAAATTTTTTGAAATTCATTATAACGACGCCATTGAGAGTGGTTTTACGGATATAATCACAACTGTAAATGCACATGAACTTAATGCGTTGTTCCCATTTATAGGAAAGCCTAAATTAAGTCCGATCACCAACCTAAAATACGCTAAAGTAACCGAAGTCACCATTGGATTTAATAAATGGGAAGGTATTAAACTGGATGCATTTGGTGGTTTGGTCCCTTATCGGGAACAGCGAAATATCCTGGGTGTGCTATACATGTCAACTTTGTTTAAGAACAGAGCTCCAAAAGAAGGTGCCTTATTGACCATCTTTATTGGAGGGATTCGAAGAGAAGAACTGGCTGAATTAAACGAAGATGAAATAAAAAAATTAATGGCAAATGAATTTAAGCTCATGATGGGTGTTTCAAAATTTGAGCCTGATTTATTCAAAACAACTCATTATCAGCATGCCATTGCTCAATATGGAGCAGACTCTGAAGAAAGAATTAAAGCCATCAATATTATAGAGAAAGATTATAAAGGATTGCATTTAGCAGGCAGCATTGGTAATGGTGTAGGTATCGCTGATCGTGTTAAACAAGGTAAGGACCTGGCAACTCAAATAGCAGAAAATTAAGAAAAGCAGAGTGGAATCAATAAAAAGAAGTCCGATCAAACAGAGGTTAAAACCTGCCGCACCCAAATTTATGTTATTGCTAATTTCGGGAACAATGTGGTTCGGAGTCGGGATTTTCCTGAACACTTATGCTTATTCCTGGTTAAATCGCGAATTTGAGCTTCTCCATTTTTTCTATATAGGTGCGGGAATACTTTTGGGAATAACTATTCACCGATTCGGGTTTAGTAAAGTTGCACAAAAAAACATATTCAGAATCAGTCGCTTACCTGACAAGCCATGTATCTTTTCATTCATGGCATGGAAAAGCTATTTTTTAGTTTTAATAATGATTGGCTTCGGAATTACGCTTAGACTTTCACCAATTCCAAAAAATTATTTATCGATCGTTTATATTGGAATTGGTTTGGCACTTATATTGTCAAGTTTGAAATATTTCCAGTCTGCTTTAAAACAGTAAAAATTATTTTATTAGAATGGAGAACATTCCAAAGCACTATAACGATTTGATCTGGATCCCATCATATTTCGTCCAAAAGAGCCCCCACGACCACCACCTGTGAGTGCACTAAAAGAGTCTAAGGTAAAAATCAGGGTTAACTCATGCGTCCCGCCAGCAGCACGATAAAGGCTTTCATTTAACAGAACATCATAACTATAAAGAATCTTCAAACGACTTTCTTCATTTATCTTTGCATTAATTCCGAGCATCAAGATCAATGCATTAGATTTTAATAAATCAAAAGTTTCATTTCGATACCAGAATCCGGCATAAATATTTGACTTATACACATTCATTCCCAAAGTAAAAGACTTAAATTCAGACTGTTTTTGGAAGATGAACCCGGGATTAAATTTAAAACCGCCTTTATCTCCCCGATTATAGCTTGTGATTACTCTCTCATAGTCTTCATTTTGTAGTATAAAGTCACCGGTCACAACTAATTTTCTTGCTATAGGTGATTCAAACTCAAAGAATGATTCGTTAGGAGTAAAAACATGATGAACTGCAACCCCGGCTGTAGCTATTATTTGTTTTCCACTCCAGGTTGATTCTACCAAACGAAATGCTAACCCAATATCAAAATCGGGATAGGTAACCTTATTTTTTAATGGAGATACAAAATCTGAAGGATTAACATTCCCAAATCGGGGATCAAGTTGGTCAACAAAAATTAAATTATCCCAATTAAGGCTTTTTTGAACAAAAGAAGTCATTACACCCATTTGCACAAGCATGTTCTCATAGAGCGGAACCCTAACTGAAACAGGAAGACCAATCCTGGTTCTTTCATAATATCCTGATCCTGCAGTATGTTTATCAACCATCAGGCCCAGACCACCCGAACCAGAAGCAGTTCTGGCAGCTAAATCAATATTAAAATTATAGGTTCTAAAATCCCCTGGCAAATTTGTCCATTGCTTACGATAATTAAAACGCATTGTCATCCCGCTTGAGATGCCTGTATAGGCAGGATTATAATAGATCGGGTTATGTGTAAATTGCGAATAATTAGGATCTTGCGATCTTACTTCTGTAAAAACAAATATCAGAAAGATTATGAATATATATTTAACTTGGAGAATTTTCAAGATGTATATAGTTTTAGTCGTATTAGTAACATAATAAATAAGAATCTCCAATTAATCTAATTTAATGGTATCTTATAATAGTGGTATCATACGATTAAATAGTTAAATGGTTTCATAAAGGTTTTGTAAGCTTCGTCGATCTTCGTCCTTTCAGAATTAGAGTATGACAAGCCCTTTAGTGCACGTACGAAGGAATAAATAAGGTGTACATTGGATGGAAAGACCAGGCACCTCTATTATAAACAAGTGCTGGAGCATGGACTTAGTCAGTGATCAGTAGTTTGATGTCAGCTGCTACAGGGCATTAACTGAATCGGATAATTATAGTCGTAAATGCTTGGCTATCTTTCAGAAAAATCAATCAAGGGAGATGATGTAGTTGAAATAAAAAAGCAGATCGAACAACATGAAAATGTTTTACCTAAACATGCACAGTTTGATAATGAAAGCTAATTTTTATTAAAAGCTAAGGATAAATGGGCATGCGACAACAATGTAGTATTGGACTTTTCAAGACCGGAAAACCGACGGATAACCCATTTATTTAATCTTTTGACGGAAGTTTCAGGGATGAATGTTTAAATACAAATTGGTTCTTATCTTTGTAGCATGCAAGCGAAAAAATTGAACAATGGAGAATGGAATATAATGAGTTTCGATCTCATAGTACTTTGAATGATTTAACTCCGAATCAGGTACATGGTAATATGAAAAATACGCTTAATTTCTCTATTTTAGCATGTGTCGAATAATGGGAGGACGTCAACTAAATTTGATATAAGTATGATGTCAGAAATTTAGAATAAAATACAGTTAAGATTTCATAAATACAAATGATACAAATGATGAAATTCTTTAGTTTGAATAAGAATAGCAATAACGAAATTCCAAACCTTAACAAGACAATGTTTATTTCGTTTACTGAAGTAATAAATATTTCTAAAAATGGCATAATTTTATTTTTTTTATGTGTTGTTCCGTTCATTTTATACATTAGAATCTACAACTTCGAATTTGTGTGGGATGATATTCATCATTTAATCACCAATCAATATCTCAATCCTGTTAATCTTGAGAATCTATCACATTTCTGGAGAGAAGTATATTGGGGTTTATATATCCCGGTAAGCTATACTTTATGGGCATTCATCAGGGAGTTATCTCATTTACTTGGTCAAAACACTGACTCTCCACATTTATTTCATGTTATCAATATCCTATTACACATTATAAATGGATTATTGGTATTTACCTTATTGAGACAATTTATTCGAAATCGTTGGTATGCAATGATTGGTACACTTTTCTTTTTATTACATCCCATTCAAATAGAAACCGTTGCCTGGATTTCAGAATTTCGTGGATTACTTGCATTTTGTTTTGGATTTATGGCGTTGTATCAGTATCTTAAAAGTTGTCATTACAAATACACAAATAAGTTTTTAAAAAAATCTAATCTATATTATGTTTACGGATTGTTATTATTTATTTTGGCATTATTAAGTAAACCTTCAATTGTGGTCATCCTCTTTTTTGCTCCAATTTTAGAATATTATTTATATCACACTTCGCTAAAAAAATTATTTATTAGAATTTTGCCTTATATAGTACCAGTAGTAGTTATTATTATAATTACTATATCTGAACAAGGAAATACTGTAACTCAGCCATATCCATTATGGATAAGGCCCTTTGTTTTTAGTGATTCTTTACTTTTCTATCTGAAAAAAATTCTCATCCCCATTGATTATGCTGCATCTTATGGCCGTACCATGAATTATCTTGAGGGAAGATGGTGGTTTTACTCATCTTGGTTATTGTTATTAGGGTTAGGTGCAATTTTGTATAAGTTTCGAAAGAAATACCCATTAATTATCCTGGGTTCAGTTTTATTTGTATTTGGTATTGTAACAGTTTCAGGTTTGATTAGGTTTGATTTTCAGGGTTGGTCTAATGTTGCCGACCGTTATGTATATATTTCAATGTTTGGTATTGCACTTATCTTATCAGCTTTCTTAGAACAGATGAGTTTTAATAAGAAATATATTTTCCTGATATGTTCTATAAGTTTAATTGGGTTATCATTAGTTTCATGGTTGCAAATTCCTGTATGGAGAAACGATCTTACCTTATGGAGCAACGGAATAAAAAAAGTTCCTCAAAATTCTTTTTCATGGAATAATAGAGGCGTGTATTATTTTGGACAAAAGCAGTATAATGAAGCACTTACTGATTTTCAAAAATCTCTTGAATTAGACTCTGACTTTTCTCATCCATATTATAATAAGGCACTTATCTTAATTGAACTTAATAAATTTGATGAGGCAATTTTTAATTTAAATAAAGCTATACTATATGATCTCAATAATGATAAAGATTTTTTTATTAAAAGAGCCGAAACTTACATTAAAACAAAGGAATACGAAAAGGCTATTCAAGATTACCAGCGTTTAATTAGTATGGGAGGGGGAAGTACTGTTTTATATAATCATTTAGGTTTTACAAATCTAATGGCTGGAAATTACGATTCAGCTGTAATGAGCTTTGACAAAAGTATTCTTTTAGATCAAAAAAACGAAAGTGCCTTCTACAATAGAGGTATTGCACATACCAACTTGAAAAAATATGATTTAGCTATTAAAGACTATGAAAAGGCCATTCAGCTAAATCCAAATTACGAAAAGGCTATCAGTGCCTTAGAGGTAGTCACCAAACTCAAACTGGATATCCAACAGAAGAAGTAGCTTTCGTCAAACTGGTTTTTTTAAAATTATTAAAAACTTCTATATATGTTTTTGATGTAGGCTAGTAAAATCATTTTCCGAAAGAGGACTAATGATATCCTTCTGTAAGCATCCCGGAACTTTGGCCCTTTAGAATTAGAGAAATTAAGCGTATTTATTATGGTGTGTTAGTGCTGTGAGCTTTTTAGATTTAAAGTTGTTTTGTCAAATTAGATTTTTGTTAAACCCTATTTGTCAGATAATAATTTTAAAACAACATTTTTTGAGTACCAAGACAGACAGATAATATACAGCTACCGGTACTGCAAAGAAGAGGGCATGTGGATATATGCTTCATTATCTTTATATTACATAATATTATTTTAGCTTGTCAATATCTTTCTGATGTATGTTTACGCTAAGAAGCCGGGACTTACTGAATGAATTATAGTGTTATCGACTTCAAGGAATAAAAGATTTTAAGATATTTTCTCTGAAAAGGTTTTAAAAAGAGGCTTATTTCTTAATAGATCAGGACGGATAGAATTGAATTATAAAAGTTACTTGTTTGCAAATGGTGTGCAAATGGATAAAATAAAAGAGAGTTGAACATTACCTAACTCTCTGATTATCAAATGTGGGTCGTACGGGATTCGAACCTGTGACCTCATGCCTGTCAAGCATGCGCTCTAAACCAACTGAGCTAACGACCCAAAATCTGTGCAAAAATATAAAACTTTCAATTAATTTTTATCATTTTATATAATGTATTTGCTTAATTTAAAACTAATAACTATTTTTGCACTCCCTAAAAAAATTAATTTTAAAAGAAAGAGGTACAATATGATTATTATTCCTGTAAAAGAAGGCGAAAATATTGACAGGGTTTTAAAAAAATACAAACGTAAATTTGAAAAAACCGGCGTTGTTAAAGAATTACGTGAAAGACAAAAATTCACTAAGCCATCCATTGTAAATAGAGAGCAAAGATTAAAAGCGATTTACATTCAACAACTTAGGCAAAACGAGGAAGGATAATCCTTCGAATAAGAATAAAATAAAGGAGAAATATTTGTTTCAGGTGGTTTATGTTGTAACTTTGAAACAGGTGTTTCTCTTTTTATTTTGAGTATTGATAGAAAAATTCATACAATATATACAGTTTGAGAAAAGATTCTCAACTCACACGATAAAAGCTTACCAAACAGACTTAGATCAGTTCTATCAGTACATTCATGATCATTATGAAATTAAAGAAACCAAAGAAATTAACCATCACATTATCCGATCATGGATTGTGCTTTTAATAGAAACCTCGATATCAACACGTTCAGTTAATCGCAAACTTTCAACGCTAAAAAGTTATTTCAAATTTCTATTAAAGGAGGATCTAATCGAAAAGAATCCTATGCAGAAAATAATAGCACCAAAATCATCAAAACGGCTTCCTGTTTTTATTGAACAAGACTCAATGGATCTGCTACTTGATGAAATTGGTTTTGGTGAAGGTTATTCAGCTGCCAGAGACAAGATAATTATTGAGCTATTCTATGCCACAGGAATGAGGCTAAACGAGCTGATAAATATTAAAATATCCGACATCAATTTCACTACAAAAACCATCAAAATATTTGGGAAAAGAAATAAAGAGCGTTTAGTACCCTTTGGTTCTGAATTTTATGTAAATTTATTACAATATGCGGAATTGCTTAAAAATGAATACCCTGAAAGTGCTTATTTTTTCGTCACTAATAAAGGTGAAAAACTTTATGAGAAATTTGTATATCGCCTTGTAAATACTTACCTTAGTAAAGTAACTACTATAAACAAAAAAAGTCCACACATATTGCGACATACTTTTGCTACTCACATGTTAAACAGCGGTGCTGATTTAAATGCAATCAAAGAAATTCTCGGTCATTCCAACTTATCTGCCACTCAGGTATATACGCATAACACGATCGAGAAGCTAAAATTAATATATAATCATGCCCATCCAAAGGCTTAAAGAAAGGAGATGAATTATGAAAGTAAACATCAATTCAGTACATTTTAAGACAGACAAAAAATTGGATTTATTTATTACAGATAAGCTTAACAAACTAGCAACTGTTCATACAGATCTCATAGGAGGCGATGTTATGTTAAAGCTTGCCAACACAGATAATCCTGATAATAAAATTATAGAAATTAGATTATTGATTAAAGGCAATGACCTTTTTGCAAAGAAACAAAGTAAAAGTTTTGAAGAAGCAACTGATAATGCAATTGACGCCTTAAAAAAACAACTAAATAAATACAAAGAAAAATTAAAAAATTAAAAATTCAAAAGTTGAACAAAAAATATACAAATTCTTTGTTTATTAATTTTTAATATGTATTTTTGCAGACCTTTTTAAGAAGAGGTCTGTTTTTTGTTTAATGAGCATTGATTAATCTGCTAATATTGAGTTAATTGAAGGAGTTAATATAGTTGCCTGTAAACGAATATATTAATAATTCTAAATACGAATATAGGCCGATATAGCTCAGTTGGTAGAGCAGCTGATTTGTAATCAGCCGGTCGGCGGTTCGAGTCCGTCTATCGGCTCAATTCAAAAAAATTGAATAAGAATCGTTGGGGAGATTCCAGAGCGGTCAAATGGGGCAGACTGTAAATCTGTTG
>PHDM01000118.1 GCA_002840985.1 Bacteroidetes bacterium HGW-Bacteroidetes-17 | reverse complement strand
ATCTTGTTCAACGATTTCTGACAAATCAATATTTAGTCCGATATCGTTTCTGCCAAAGGTCATTTCCAACAAGGTTGTAATCATACCACCTGACGAGATATCATGGCCGGCTAAAATCAATTCATTTTTAATAAGTTTTTGAATGCCATTAAAGGTATTTTTAAAGTATTCAAAATCTTTAATACCAGGTGTTGTGACTCCTAGTTTATTTTTAAGTTGTGCGTAACTGCTTCCTCCCAACTGATAATGATCTTTGCTAAAATCGATGTAAATGATCGTTGATTCTTCTTCCTTTTTAAGAACAGGGCCAATCACTTTACGGATATTTTCAACTTCCGCAGCAGATGAAATAATTACAGTTCCAGGCGCATAGACCACTGATCCCCCTTCATATTTTTGAGTCATTGATAAAGAATCTTTACCTGTCGGGATATTGATTCCAAGTTTGCAGGCAAAATCACTAACGGCTTCAACCGCGGTGTAAAGTCTGGCATCTTCACCTGCATTTTTTGCGGGCCACATCCAGTTTGCACTTAAGGAAATACCTTGAATATCGTCTTTAATGGGTGCCCAAATTATATTTGTAAGAGCTTCAGCAATCGACAAAAGGGATCCTCTTACCGGATCGACCAAAGCAGCAACAGGTGCGTGACCAATTGCCGTTGCAATTCCTTTTACACCCTGATAATCCAAAGCAACAACACCTAAATTATTCAGGGGTAGTTGAATAGTACCTGCACATTGTTGCATCGCCACTTTACCGGTAACCGAACGGTCAACTTTATTGGTAAGCCAATCCTTGCAAGCCACTGCTTCTAATTGCAAAAGGTTCTCAATATCTTTTTTAATATTCGACGAATCAGATGGAATATCTTTAAAATTCGCCTGAGTTGAAGAATCAATAAGGATTGTTTTAGGTGGTTTCCCGAACAGATATTTCAGATCCAAGTCCATTGGGTTTTGATCGGGTGCTTTAAATACAAAATGCTGATCTCCACGTGCCATACCTACAGCATAAATGGGTGCTCTTTCCCGCTGGGCAATTCTTTCGAGTAAAGCGTAATCTTTTTGTTTGAGAATCAGTCCCATTCGCTCCTGCGATTCGTTCCCGATTATTTCTTTTGCCGATAAGGTTGGATCACCAACAGGAAGTTTGCTTAGATCAATCGTTCCACCTGTATCTTCAACCAATTCGGAAAGACTGTTGAGGTGACCGCCTGCGCCATGATCATGAATTGAAACGATGCTGTTATGGTCCGATTCGACCAATCCCCGAATGGCATTTAATACTCTTTTTTGCATCTCCGGATTTGCACGTTGAACAGCATTTAATTCAATGGCATTCCCGTATTCTCCCGTAGCTACTGATGAAACAGCTCCACCACCCATTCCGATGCGGTAATTATCACCGCCTAAAACAACGATGATGTCGCCTTCTTCAACTTTTCCTTTCAGGCTGTCGTCTTTTACTCCAAATCCAACTCCTCCGGCAAGCATGATTACTTTGTCGTAACCATAATATTTGTTGTTTTCCTGATGTTCAAAGGTGAGTAAACTACCACAAATCAGTGGTTGCCCAAATTTATTTCCAAAATCACTTGCTCCGTTTGAAGCTTTAATTAAAATTTCTTCAGGAGTTTGATACAGCCAGGGCCTTTCCTGGGTTTTTTGTTCCCAAACCCGGTCCTTTTCCAATCGGGGATAGGAAGTCATGTAAACGGCGGTTCCCGCAATTGGCAAGCTTCCTTTTCCTCCGGCCATCCTGTCGCGAATTTCGCCACCGGTTCCGGTTGAGGCACCGTTAAAAGGTTCAACAGTGGTAGGGAAATTATGTGTTTCGGCTTTAAGAGAAATAACAGTATCAATATCTTTAATCTGAAAATAATCCGGTTTGTCCTGAGTGGCAGGTGCGAATTGTTCGACACGAGGGCCTAAAATAAAAGCCACATTATCTTTGTATGCTGATACCAGTGTATTAGGATTTACTTTTGAAGTTTTTTTAATCAAAGCAAATAAGGATTCTTTCTTTTCTTCTCCATCAATTATAAAAGTACCATTAAAGATCTTGTGACGGCAATGTTCGGAATTTACCTGGGCAAATCCATAAACTTCACTATCGGTTAATTTTCTGCCGATTTTTTCACTGACTCCATCTAAATATTCGACCTCGTCCTGGCTTAAAGCAAGTCCTTCCGCCTTGTTGTAAGTGTTAATATCATCAATATAAATAATAGGTTCAGGTTGTAAGTCGATGTCAAATGTTTTCTGGTTAAGCCCGTTATACAAAACTTCAAGCATAGGATCGTGAGCAGCTTTCTCATTTTCAACTTGCTTGAATTGCTCGATTCGGGTAATGCCCAGAATCCCCATATTTTGGGTAATTTCAACAGCATTGGTACTCCAGGGAGTAATCATCTCTTTTCTTGGACCGATGAAATATCCTTTCAAGTTTGCTTCAACAATATATTGGGCATCCTCAAAAAGCCATGTCAATTTTTCATGATCAGTTTTTGATAAGGTGCTGCTTGTACTGACTAAATAGAAATTATTTGATTTCGCCTGAAAGAAATGAATCATGCTTAATGTTTTTTAAATGGAAGAAACAAAGATATGGCGCAAAGATATAAAATGATCAGAAGTTTGGATGAATAATAAAGGCTAAATTATTTTTGAAAGTCTTTATTTGAAACACCATATTTTTCACCCTTGTCAATGGTACCTAAAGGTTCGATATGGACAACTATATCGTAAACATTTTCTATTTTTCTCTTGATATTTTCTCCAACTTCATGAGAAATACGATGTGACTCACTTACCGTGAGTGAACCTTCAACTTCGATATCAATGGCAATCACATACGAATTATTTATTTGTCTGATCCTAACCCGGTGAGGATAATAGACTCCTTCTACCTCTTCGGCTGCAGCAAATACAATTTTATAAACAGAAGTATCCAATACCCCATCCATTAATTCAGTATTGCTTTGAATAAATATTTTAATGGCCACCCACATGATCCATCCACTTACAGCAAAAGCAGTCATGACATCAAGCATCGGCATTTTAAAAATAAAGGTGAAAACCAGGCCAATTAGTACTGAAATTGAAATGATTACATCATTTTGCATGTTTTTAGCATTTGCGATCAGCATTGAACTATTGACTTTCTTGCCAACCTTAAATTGATATAGCGCAAGCAATAATTTGCCAATGATAGAAACAATAGTAACATAAATTGCTATTGCGCCTGGCATTGTTCGAGTTTCATTTTCGAGCAGTTTGGTCCCGGTTGAAATGGCCAACTGTGCACCGGCAAAGAAGATAATAAATGCCAATATTTTTGAAGCAATGGTATCTGCCTTTTCGTAACCATAGGCAAATCGAACATCAGGAGGCTTTGAAATTATTTTAGCAGTTATCAATGTAATAATCGAAGTAATAATATCACTTGCAGAGTCAATTCCATCGGCAACAACAGCCAGGCTACCAGAGATAAAACCAATGACTATTTTGAGTATTGATAGAGCGGCATTCCCAAAAATACTTATCCAGGAAGCTCTTCTGATCGCATGTCCTTTTGTCGGACTCATTCGCTTTCGAGTATATCGTTAACCCAGCTAAGACCAGCCATTACATTTGGAAATCCAATGGTGTTAGAAAGCAGAATAACAGCATGTCGAATTTCATCAGGTGAAAATCCAAGTTCAACCAGTTGACGGGTATGGCTGTGTGTAGCTCCTTCTGATTTAATGGCAATAGATGCAGCAAGTTGTAAGAATTGGGCTAATGATTCATCCAATGGCCCTGTATTTTTTAAAGTTTCGCTTAATGCTTCAACAGCTGCGATATATTCGGGATGTTGAGCCTTTATTTTTTGATAATGTGCTGGGATGTCTTTTTTCATTTGATTGGTGTTAGCGTGCCATATTCAATTCAAAATTATAAATTTAAACTTAGTTTCAGTATTTAATGCAATAAAAAAAGCTCCCGTCGGGAGCTTTTGATTAAGAGGCTAAAAATCTTTCTGCTTCGATGGCCGCCATACAACCAGTACCCGCTGCCGTTATCGCCTGTCGGTAGATGTGATCCTGTATATCTCCGCAGGCAAAAACACCTTCTATGTTTGTCTTTGTTGTTCCGGGAACTGTTTCAATATAACCTGTTTCACTTAACTCAAGTTGGCCTTTGAATAATTCAGAATTAGGTGTATGTCCAATCGCGACAAAAAACCCATCAACATTGATTTTCTTTTCTTCGCCAGTAAGTACATTGGTTAAGATTGCACCGGTAACTGATTTTGCAAATCCTTCTTTTTTTCCTACAATTTCTTTTGTGGTGTGGTTCCAAATAGGTTCAATATTAGGAGTATCAAAAACTTTTTTCTGCATCGCTTTGGAAGCGCGAAGTTCATCTCTTCGATGAATTAAGTAAACTTTTTTGCAAAGCTTGGCAAGATAAGTAGCTTCTTCTGCCGCAGTATCACCTCCTCCAACAATGGCAACATCTTTTCCTTTATAGAAAAACCCATCACAGGTTGCACATGCAGAAACTCCATAGCCATTATATTCAGCTTCCGATTCAATTCCTAACCATTTGGCCGTGGCACCTGTTGCAATGATCACTGTTTCGGCGATCAAAGTATTTCCATCATCTGCTTTTACTTTGAAGGGACGCTTACTGAAATCAACTTCGGTAATCAGTCCGAATCTGATATCTGTACCAAACCGCGATGCCTGATTTTTCAGGTCCTCCATCATTTTAGGACCCTCTGTACCTTCCGGATATCCGGGAAAATTGTCAACCTCTGTAGTTGTTGTTAGCTGACCTCCAGGTTGTAAGCCTTCATATACTATTGGTTTTAAATCTGCCCGGGCAGCATAAATTGCAGCGGTATAACCTGCAGGCCCTGAACCTATGATCAAACATTTTGTGTGTTCCTGATTTTCACTCATGATTTTTTGTTTTAGACGTTGAGAATTTTATGGACAAATGCTTCTCCAAAATTATGCCAATATTCTCAAGAAAGCGAATTTTTGACTTAAAATTGTTTGATTCGCAATAAATCTGACAGGATGTCGTATCAGTAGCTCGATTTTAGTTTTTAGCTTGTTCTTCTTTATATATAGGTAAAGTGAATTTGAATTTGCTCCCTTTTCCTTCAATGGATTCAACCCAGATTTTACCTCCATTCTTCTCAACAAACTCTTTACATAAGATTAGCCCTAATCCGGTTCCTTGTTCATTGTTGGTGCCGGAGGTTGAGTGATTTACATCAATACGAAATAATTTTTCTTTATCGGCATCATTAATTCCGACCCCATTATCTTCGATGGTAATTTCAACTTCCTTTTCAGATTTCTTCAAATAAATCCTAATTTCTCCACCTTTAGGAGTGTATTTAAGTGCGTTTGAGATAAGGTTGCGAATCACTGCTGTAGCCATATTAGCATCAGCCCAAACAACTATATTTGGAAGAATTATTGCATTGATTGAAATTTCTTTTACTGATGCTCCGTTCGATAATAAATCGATCGTGTTTGTAATAATTTCATGTAAAGGGATGGCACCGGGTTCCCATTGAATGCTGCCGGTTTGGGACCTTGACCATTCAAGTAAGTTTTGTAGTAGTTTGTAGGCATTATTAGATGCATCGTTCATTGTTTGGATCAGATCGATTCTGTCGGAATCGGTAAAATTTTCATAGTCGTCAAGTAGCAAAGTTGAAAAGCCAAGTAGCGCATTGAAAGGATTTTTTAAATCATGAGCGATAATGGAAAAGAATTTATCCTTAGTTGCATTTAAAGCTCTTAATTCTGCTGTTCGTTCCTGGACCTTTATTTCCAAAGATGCATTAAGTTCCTGAAGTTCTTCATTTTTCTGATGAATTTCACGTTTTTGATAAAAACTTTTTAAGGCTTCTTTTACTGTTAATTCAAGGTCGTCCTCATCCCAGGGTTTTGACATGTATCTGTATAGTGAAGCATAGTTAACAGCGTTGGTAACACCTTCAATATTGGCCTGACCCGTTAATAAAATATTAAGGGTATTCGGAGACAATTCATGAACCTTTCTCAATAATTCATCTCCTTTCATGCCTGGCATAATATAATCGGCGATTACAAGAGGAACATCTGTTTTATCATCAATTAATTCTTGAATATATTCAAGGGCATCTGCTCCACTATCGCTGGTCTCAATATCATACTCACCACTGAATTTTCTTTGTAACTGATCTTTTAATGCATTCAGGATGATCGACTCATCATCAACACATAATATTACTGGTTTTGACATTTCAAAATCCTTTTAAAGGTAATTTATTCAATCCTGAAGTTATGGTGTTTACAAGATCATCTTCTGTCCAAGGTTTAAATAAACAGGCATGTAAATTTGCATTTTCCTTTGCATTTTTTATAGCAGCTTCATCAGCTTGGCCCGTTAACATTACTTTTACAATCCCTGGAAATTTTTTGTGCACTTCAATCAAAAATTCGTCGCCCTTTTTACCGGGCATGAGCCAATCTGAAACAATAATTAAAACATCAGTGCCTTCATCAACTAATTCCTGAATTACTTCCATGCCTTCTTCGGCATTTTCAGCAGTTTCATAAAGATATTCATCCCCAAGTCTGTTCTCAATTTGTTCTTTGAGGCTTTCGAGGATCATGCTTTCGTCATCAACACATAGTATTGCTTTTCGTGCCATATAAATTTATATTAAAGTGATACAATTTTATTCATAAATGTTCTCATGCCATTATTTAATCTGAGATGTAGGGTAACCAAATTTTAAAGGTTGTTCCAACTCCGACTTCCGATTCGAAATCGATGGTTCCGTCATGCTTTTTCATTATTTGCTTTACAATATCCAGTCCCAGCCCGCTTCCTTCACCTGCTTTTTTTGTGGTGAAAAATGGTTGAAATATTTTTTCCCTCAATTCTTCCGGAATTCCACCACCCGTATCTGAAACTTTTATCGACACGCCACCATTTTCAGGCTCTACCGAAAGTTTTAAGGTTCCATGATTATCCATTGCCTGCAATGAATTGTGGAATAAATTGGTCCATACCTGGTTCATTTCATCAGGATAGCATCTGATTACAGGAATAGTTTTAAAATCTTTTATTACTTCAACACCTTGCTTTATTTGATTATGATAAAGAATTAGCACCGTTTCAATACCATCTACAATATCCGCTTCTATCTTCTCACCAATATGATCACGATGTGCAAATTTTTTCAATGCAAATACCACTTTCGATGCTTTTGTAACAGCCAGATTTACATTTTGTGTGTTTTTTCGGATTGAAATAATATGACGTACATTTGTTAATACAAAAAGTGAATTCTCACTTCTTAACATTGGGATTATTTCATCAATATGTTCATGAACCCGAATGTACATAAGCATTTCAGCAATTTTATCCGATTCGTTTATTCCGTTGTCTTCAAGTTTTTTAATTAGTGCTCTTTTCAATTGTCGTTTTTCCTTTGAACTTTGCTCGAGGGAATTATTATCAGCTAATGTCATGAGCTTGAGATAAAACTTTAAATCATTTTCATTCATTATGCTTAAAAGCCGTGGTAAATTATTAATCGCCGTATCTAATGATTCTGACATGTTTCCAACAGACGCGTTTATTGCACCTAAGGGCGTATTAATCTCATGTGCTATACCGGCTATTAATTGTCCCAAAGCAGCCAATTTTTCCGTCTGAATCAACTGTGATTGAGTGTTCTGTAAGAATTCCAGGGTGGATTCCAGCTCTTCTTTTTGGGTACTTAATTCAAAATTGCTTTCTTTTAGTTGGTCAGCCGTTCTTTTTCGTTCTATCGAAAGACTTATTTGCGTTGAAATAACTTCAAGGATTTGTACATCCGATTCATTATAAGCATTTTCATCTTCATAACTTTGAAGGGCAATTACACCGATCACCTTATCTTTCATAAATAATGGGACCCCCAACCAAACTTTTGACATTGAACCCTGGAAGACAATTTTACCTTCTTCAGCCATCTTTTTTTTCATAGGAATGTCTGCGAGCAGGGATTTGCCAGAATTGATCACATAGCTTGTCATATTTTTCCCAAGTGGCTGAGATTCAATTTTGTCTTTTTCATTGATAAAAAATGGAAAGTTCAGAAAGTTGGTTTTTTCATCATAGAGCGCGATATAAAAGTTTCTGGTATCTAGCAGTCTTTGTAATTCATCCTTTATCATTTGGATAAGGCTGCCAAGATCATCGCTTATCAGAACGGCGTTGGAAATATTACTGATTATACTTTGAATGAGTTCACTTTTCTTACGTGCAGTTATTTCATGGGCGATTCCTTCAAAATGAGTAATTTCATGATCTTTATTGTAAATGGGAACTCTTAAGACTTCAAAAAATCTAGGTTGATCATGTTTGTCTTTAATTTCAATATTGAACGATGTTTTTATGTTGTCTACTTTTGATGGTTTAAGATTCTTTAAAAAATCTTTATTTACAGGATTGTCAGTCAAAAAAGATTCAAGTCCAAGTTTTTGTTCTTCCGAAGAATAGCCTAATAGTTTCTGTGCCGAAGGACTCATATATTCATAAACTCCTTCATTGTTTTGTGAATAAAAAATATACTCGTTTTCAAGGTTTTCAATAAGTCTTCTTACTTTAGCTTCGCTTACAAGCAGATCCTGATTCATAACCTGCATCTCATCATTAATTGCCCTGATTTCTTCGTTTTGTTGCTCAATCTCTTCGTTTTGTTGTTGAAGTTCTTCCTTTTGCAAATTCAAATCATGATTGGCCGCTTCTAATATTTCGGCTGCTTTTTTACGTTCAATAGCTGTGCTCACCTGACTGGAGATGAATTCGAGTAGCTCAACATCGCTTTTTGAATAGGTGTTTACGTCATCATAGTTCTGAATTACCAATGCTCCTAAAACTGTTTCGTTAATCATAAGCGGTACTCCAACCCAAACTTCAGCCAATGTTCCAATTAGATCAATAACTCCTTTCTTGTTCATTTCAATGATATCAGCTTTTGTAATGAACAAGGTCTTTTTATTTTTTACTGCATAACCGGTTAATGATTTAGCTGCCGGCCAGATTTCAATCTCATCTTTTTCATCCTCTATATAACCTACCGATAAAGTATCAGATTCTTCATCATAAAATGCGACAAAAAAGTTGGATGTATCCATCAAAAGTCCAAGTTGAGTCTGTATATAGCGTATAAAATCAGCCACATCTGTGGTAGTATTAACAGCCATCGAAATATTAAAAAGGATTTTTTGTATTAATTCTGTCCTCTTTCGTGCGCTGATATCTTCAAAACTTTCAATCCCGCCAATGATATTTTTATTTGAATCAAACAAATATTCTGTGCTTTTAAGTATAGTTATTTCGGATCCATCTTTTGTTTTGAGTAGGCATTCATGATTGCTTACAGTTTCCCCTATATTTCCATCAAACAATTGACATTTTTCAGCACAAGAAGTTAACGAGAATTTTTCGCAAGGCTCTCCAAGTGCTTCTTTTCTGGTCCATCCGGTAATTACCTCTGCTTTTTTGTTCCAACTTGTAATTCTTTTATCCCTATCAACAGTAAATACAGCACTTGGCACCACTTTCAATATTCGCTCAGCGAATTCTTTTTCTTCTTTGAGTTTGTTCTCAGCAATTTTACGGTTAGTGATGTCACGAACGGTTCCAATGGCATTCCATTCATTTTTAATTTTTGCAGCGGATAAGGATATCGCAACTGGAAATTCTTCACCATTTTTACGAATAGCGTTCAATTCAACCGTTGTTCCAATAGCATTACCCTCACCGGTATGTTTGAAATGATTAAATGCAGCCTCTTGAACCTGTTTGTATACTTCAGGCCGTATTAAAGTGTGAAGATCCTTGTTGTGTATTTCTGCAAAAGTATAGCCGAAAATAAGTTCAGCACTTTGATTCCAGAAAATAACCTGGCCTTTATTATTTATAACGATGATCGCATCATTGGATGAACTTGTTATTTTATCGAATAATTCCTGCTGGTCTTTTTCTTTCTCTTCAGCTCTTTTTCGTGAAATAGCTAGACTAATCTGATTTGAGATTATTTCAAGAATTTTTCTGTCTTTATCATTGTAAGCTTTCGCATTTGAATAGCTTTGCACCGCAAGAACGCCAATAACTTTATCATCAACATTAAGTGGTACTCCCAGCCAAATTTGAGATCGTGAACCCACAAAATCTATTTTGCCTTTTTTAACAAGTTCTTCTTGTTCATCATAAGTTGCCAGTAGTGATTGACGAGTTTTAACGACGTAGCCTGTCATTGTTTTTCCGGCTGGAAATGACTCAACATCATCTTTCTCATCAGCCATAAAAGGAAGAGAAAGTGAATCGGTTATTTCATCATACAAAGCAATGTAGAAGTTCTTGGTATCAATGACCATAGATAATTGATCTCTAATTAAAACAACCAGATTTTCAAGACTTTCACTCATCAACACTGCATTGGAAATATTGCCTAATATTTCCTGAACCTGATCATTTCTTTTGCGTTCAGTAATTTCATGTGCCAATCCTTCAACTAAAACAACATTATTGTTTTCGTCCAATACGGGGACTTCCAATAATTCGAATTGTTTGATATTACCTCCTTTATCCCTTATTTCAATCTCGAAAGGAAGTTGTTTTTTGCCTGTTTTACTTTCTAAAGAAATTGATTTAGATATTTCGTTTTTCGGATGATCGGTTAAAAACTGCAGAATCCCATATTCAACCTCGCTTTCATCATAACCTAATAGGGTTGTAACTGAAGGGCTCACATAAACATATTTGCCATTTAAATCCTGCGAATAAAAAAAGTACTCACTTCCAAGATTTTCAATAAGTCGGCGGATCCTTTTTTCGTTATTTTGAAGCTCCATATTTAGGCCCAGAATTGCTTCATTTTGTTGCTGCAGATCGGAATAATTATTTTTTACTGAAATAGGTTTTTTATCAAATTTATCTTTCAGATTGCTCATAGAACAGCATATTTCGTGATTGTTAGTCTAAATTTTAAATCAATTTTTTTATTTAGTC
>PHDM01000117.1 GCA_002840985.1 Bacteroidetes bacterium HGW-Bacteroidetes-17 | reverse complement strand
CTCCGATTACACCTATAAAAACTCCGATCGCATTGTTGAAAAACAAAAATCTTTATTATTGATCATCGAGGATAAACGTGAATGCTTTTATACCTTTTCGCAGGGAATTTATGAAACAACCATGGTTATCAGTAGTTCGATGAGCAGTGAACTTGAAAATCTTTTTAAAACAGAACGTCTGGTTTCAAAAATTACTGATCTTTCCTCAGTAACTTTACGGCTTCCTGAAAACAACACCAAAATGACCGGTTTGTACTATTTCATCCTTAAAAGAATAGCCTGGGAAAAAATTAATATCATTGAGTTAATATCAACCACCAACGAATTTACCATAGTTGTTGACGAGCATGATGCTGCTTTGACTTTCAATGTATTAAAACAACTTAGCCAATAAAATTATTTTTAATCAGATACTCCATGATTTGAACAGCATTGGTGGCTGCTCCTTTTCTAAGATTGTCAGAAACAATCCAGAGATTCAAAGATTTTGGCTGCGAAAAATCCCTTCGAATCCGTCCCACAAAAACTTCATCCTTTTCATGCGCGTTTATCGGCATGGGATAAACACTGTTTTTGACATCATCCAAAACAATAATTCCCTCTTCTTTTTCAAGTAATGGCCTGATATCTGCTAATTCATATTCATGTTCAAACTCAACATTGATTGATTCGGAATGACCGCCAACCAATGGAACCCGAACGGCTGTTGCCGTGACCTGAATGCTATTGTCACCTAAAATTTTCTTGGTTTCATTTACCAGTTTAAGTTCTTCCTTGGTATAATCCCCATCACTAAAATCATCACACTGAGGGATGCAGTTTTTATCGATTACATGAGGATATTTTTTCGGACCATCAATTCCGTTACGTTCATTTTCGAGCTGGTTCACAGCCAAGATACCCGATCCTGTAATGCTTTGATAAGTGGAAACAACCACTCTTTTGATTTTGTATTTTTTATGAAGCGGAGCCAAGGCCAATACCATTTGAATGGTTGAGCAATTTGGATTTGCAATTATTTTATCGTTGATGGTCAACTCACCGGCATTAATTTCAGGAACCACCAGTTTTTTATCCGGATGCATTCTCCATGCAGAAGAATTATCAATCACAAAAGTTCCATTGGCCGCGAAAGCTTCTGCCCACTTAAGGGAAGTTTCACCTCCGGCAGAAAACAAGGCAACATCCGGTTTCTGATCAACGGCATTTTGCAACGAAACCACCGTCCAGTCTTTTCCTTTAAAAGATATTTTTTTACCGACTGATTTTTCTGAAGCTACCGGAATTAACTCGGTAAATTGAATATCACGTTCATTGATCACTTCCAGGATTTTTCTGCCAACGAGCCCCGTGGCTCCGACTACTGCTATTTTCATTTATTATTATTATTTTTGATTTGCAAAACTAAATTATTTTGAAGTTAATTTTGATGGTCATTGATTAAATTTATTTTCCTCTTATTTGATGCACTTCATAAGGTGTTTCCTGATAAAGGTAATAATTAAGCCAGTTTGAGAATAAAAGACTCCCATGGCTTCTCCAATTCACAATAGGCCTTTTTGTGGGGTCATCATCCGGAAAATAGTTTTCTGGTACAGTGATATTCAATCCTTTTTTAAGATCCCTCTCGTATTCTGTTTGCAATGTCAAAAGATCGTACTCAGAATGGCCCGTAACAAAAATCCTGCTTTTATTTTTATCGGCCACAATATAAATTCCGGCCCTATCAGATTCTGAAACTATTTCCAGCGCTTTCACCTTTTCAATATCGGCTCTTTTAATCTCTGTATTACGCGAATGAGGAACCGAAAAAACGTCGTCAAATCCTCTGATGATGGGATATTCCCGATTACAAACCTGATGCTTATAAACTCCAAATAATTTCTCATCGAGTCGGTGTTTCGGAATTCCATAATGATGATATAGCCCTGCTTGAGCGGCCCAGCAAATATAAAGCACAGAAGTCACATTTTCAGATGCCCAATCCATAATCCCCTTCATTTCATTCCAATACAGCACCTCTTCAAAATCCAACTGTTCAACCGGTGCTCCGGTCATGATCATGCCGTCGTATTTATCATTTTTGATCTCATCAAAAGTCTTATAAAACTGATTAAGATGATCAGCTGAAGTATTTTTCGAAATATAAGTACTGGTTTTAACCAAATCAATTTCGACTTGAAGCGGTGTATTTGAAAGCAAGCGCAGGATATGTAATTCGGTCTCTATTTTGAGTGGCATCAAATTCAAAACTGCCACTCTCATCGGACGAATATCCTGCGCCAGCGCTCTTTTTTCCGGCATTACAAAAATATTTTCACTGATTAAAATATCTTTAGCCGGTAATAAATCAGGAATTTTTATTGGCATGACTTATTCACTTTTCAAAGTTTTGAAAATGGCTTGCTCAAAATCATGGATGATATCATCGATGTGCTCAATTCCAACACTGACCCGTAATAGGGTTGGTAAAACTCCTGCAGCCAATTGTTCGTTCTCGCTCAACTGTTGATGGGTAGTTGCAGCCGGTTGAATAATAAGTGTTTTGGCATCACCAACATTTGCCAGGTGGCTTACTAATTCCAGTTTCTCAACAAATTTGCTCGCCTTCTCTTTGCTCCCTTTAATGGTAAAGGAAAGTACCCCACCAAATCCATTCTTAAGATATTTTTTAGCTAATGTATGTCCCGGGCTTTTATCCAAGCCCGGATATAAAACAGTGTCAACCCAGTCCTGATTATCCAGCCACTGTGCAAGTTTTAAGGTATTGCTGCAATGACGATCCATTCTTAATGAAAGTGTTTCCAATCCTTGCAAGAGTAGAAATGAATTAAACGGGCTGATAGTGCTTCCCAAGTCCCTAAGGCCCTCAATTCTGGCTCGAACAATAAAGGATAATTCTTTTAAAGCATCCCAATAAACCAGTCCATGGTAACCTTCAGATGGTTCGGTAAATTGAGGGAATTTACCATTGCCCCAATCAAAATTTCCACCGTCAACAATTACACCTGCAATGCTGGTACCATGGCCGCCAATCCATTTTGTGGCTGATTCGACAACGATATTTGCTCCGTGTGATATTGGACTGCAAAGATATCCGCCTGCCCCGAAAGTATTGTCTACGATTAAAGGTATGCCATATTTTTTACCTAATACTGCCAATTTTTCAAAATCGGGAATGGTAAAGCCCGGATTGCTGATGGTCTCAAAATATAGGGCTTTGGTATTTTCATCAATAAGTTTTTCAAAATCTTCTGCATTTTCGGAAGCCGCAAAACGGCTTTCGATTCCGTATTGTTTGAAAGTAACTTTAAACTGATTAAAGGACCCTCCATACAAAAATGGTGATGTCACGAAATTATCTCCAACTCTCAAGATATTTGAAAGTGCGATAAACTGAGCTGCGTGACCTGAGCTAACTGCCAAAGCTCCAACCCCACCCTCAAGCGCTGCTATTCTTTTTTCAAAAACGTCAGTGGTCGGGTTCATAATCCGGGTATAAATATTTCCTTCTTCTTTAAGCTCAAAAAGATTTGCAGCATGTTCAGAATCCTTAAATAAATAAGAAGTGGTTTGGTATATTGGTACCGCGCGACTGAGTGTGGTAGCGTCAACTACCTGCCCGGCATGTACTTGTAAAGTATCAAAATGTAGATTTATAGTTTTCATTCTTAATTTGTTTTAGTGAAAAATGTGTCATGAATTTTTGTAATGGCGGTTTTTTCGTGGTTTTTATCAATTACCAGATAGCAAACAACGTCCGACCCGCCCAACGTACTCATTAAAACGTTGATGTTTTCGTCAGCCAGTGACTTGAAAATTTTATAGCCAATACCCGGCTGCTCAAGTATCCCCTGCCCTACAACTGCAACTACGGCAATGTCTTTGACAGGGATAACTTCATTGACTTCATCCAGAGCCAATGCACTGATTATTTTTGCTGATTTTTTCAGATCTTTTGCAGATAATAAAAAGTTGATGGCAATTTGGGATGTAATCACTGATTTAATATTAATATCAGCTTCATTTAAACTGGTTGTAATTGTTGCCAGAATACCCGGTTTATATCCTAGTCCCGGGCCTTTCAGTTTAAGAACGGAAAATTCCCTACTTGACGTGATACTCTTTACCGCTCCGATTACTTCTGAATCAGAAGCATTTATATGAGTCAATGGTTCCAGGCTTCCGTTCAGTGCACCAATGTCGAACAAGCGAATTGGAATATTGGTATTTATGAGAGGTTCGATCGTTCTGGGATGCAAAATATTTGCACCAAAATAAGCCAATTCAGCCGCTTCCGAATAAGACAAATGATCAATCCGTACCGGATTTTGTACCACCTTTGGATCGGCAGACATAAACCCATTCACATCTTTCCAGATATCCAATGATCTGGCATTAACCAATCGTGCAATTGAAGCAGCTGAGTAGTCGGTTCCGCCACGTCCCAATAAATTTACTTTTCCTTGCGATGAAATGCCATAAAAACCAGGCACTACATATACCTGATCCTGACTAAAAACCTTCTCCAGATCGGTAATACAATTTCCAAAATCGATGCTGGCATCTCCATATCTGTCGTTCGTTCTTAATCCAATTTGTGCAGGAAGAACCTCATTACAGACAATTCCGTTATTATTGAATATTGCATTGATCATTGATGAACTAAGGCGTTCGCCGTAACTTAATATCTTGTCGGATAAAAAATCGGGAGTTTCACCAATATAAGCCACTCCATAAAGATATTTTTCAAGTTCATCAATCAAGGTTTCAATATCGGTTTTGGCTTTTTTTAACGAATTTTTATCAGAAATATAATGCTCCAGTATCTGAAATTTATAAGCCCTTATTTTAGCTATTTGCGATTTTACATTCTCTTGCTTGTTCAAAACATCATCCAATATTCCGATAAGCGAATCAGTAATCCCATAAAACGCTGAAACAACAATAATTACAGGCTTTTCGTATTGATCAATAATTTTGATGATCTTTGATAAACTGTTAATATCCGTCAAGTTTGATCCGCCAATTTTTATAACAATTTTTTGTGTCATTAAGCTAAATTTTAAAATAATTTATATAGATTTTGGGGCTCATGCGGAGCAGGGCCTGATGAAGATAATCTCAAATCTGGTACTAAACAGACTTGATCCGGGCCATGCACATAGGCATTTCGGGCCTAGTACAATGATTACCTAAAAATGTAAAATGTAAAAGATTAGTTGTTGCCATTACTTTTGTGTTTGTTTATCATTTCCCGCAAATTTGCAGGTTAGGTTTTAGCACCTTTCCAATATTTAGAAGGTTGCTAGAGGTTCGTTGAGCCTAATCTCTCCCCTCTTCTCTATAACTAAACACCTATTTTTTCGGATAGGAGTTTTAAATAGTGATTGCAAAATTATGATTAAATTTTAAAAAACAAATAAAAAAATAAAAAAATTCTTAAAGTTGACTATCCCCTTAGCTGAGCCATGGGGTACTTAACCTTACGGCAGTCAGGTTTTGCCAACTTTATTTCAGCAAGTTGAAAACCTAATTTTCATTATTTCATCCCTCTGTCAGTCATTCGACCGGCAACACCCTCATTTTCAGGGGAACGTATTAGAAAACTTCGCGGTAAGCCACGAGGAATTGTTTGATTAAATCTATCAATTAGGAAGACAAGCTATGCATTTACCCATTTTCGGGTATCTCCCAAATTGTCAAAAATCCCAAATTTCCAACCGGTATTGATCATCTTTGATTCATATGCTTTTATTGAATTAATGAATTCAGGATCACGTGCAATATGCGCCACCATCAGTTTTTTGTTCCATCTGCTTGCCTGTTTTTCGAGTGTGTAGATAACAAGTATATCTCTTACTGAAAAGATTGAAGGTGTAGCATTTAAAAAATCAGCAATTTGATAATCAATGTTCTCAAATAATTTGTTTCCATATATCTCACCATTTGGCCTGATAATTTCTTCATCTGTAATGATACCCGACCATTTAATATTCAGTCCTCTATCTTCCCAAAATATTTTATATGTCATAAAATTTAGATTTGCCTACAAATTAATAAATCATTTTTAAAAAATATATATGTATTCTATCTAGATATTGACAAACTTATGTTTATAAATACAGACAATCAATATCTGAAAATTCATCAGTATACACCCTTTGCCTTTAACAGTATTGGTTTCTCTTTCTATAAAATTAGATTTATTCTATAGGATAGAATAAGTTGTTTCAGAAATGTTGATGCTTTTGACCAGAATTGATTTTCATTCTTTATTTTACAATTCTAAACCCCAAATCGCTACTTGATTCATTAAGGTAACCTCTATGTCGGTGATAAACACGACTGTAATCAGAATTTACAAAGAAAGAACCACCCCGAATTACCCGATTGGATCCGCTAGCCGGACCCTGAGGATTGTTTTGTGGACTAGCGGCATAGTAATAGAAATAATACCAGTCACTGCACCATTCCTTCACATTACCACTCATATCATAAATTCCCAATTCATTGGGAGCCTTTAATCCGATTGGGTGAGCCACATTGCTATTTCCATTATACCAGGCAACGTCACCAACAATATTACTTCCACTAAAGGTTTTATTGCCTGTATTATTTCCTCCTCTGGCCGTAAATTCCCATTCGGCTTCAGTTGGTAAGCGGCCACCGGCCCATAATGCAAATGCATTGGCACCATACCAGGTTACTTGTACCACCGGATAATCTGCCTTCCTGCTTTTAGGAATAAATTTCCCATTCTCATATACAATTTCACATTCGGGATCAAGCATCTGGATGTATTCCGTTCCATTAAAACTGCCATCACTATTACATCCAATCTCATTTAAAAAGTCACAATAATTACTATTGGTAGTTTCATATTTACTCATTTGGAAACTACTCACGCTTACCGTATGTACCGGTTTTTGATCCTCCAACCCTAAAGTGCTGCCCATCTGCATTGTACCGCCATCTACCTGAACCAATTCCATAAATTTACCCGAAACAAACTGCCGGACCTCTCCATAAGCTGTTCCCTTTTGATTCGTAGCATAAGAAACCACATAATAAACTGTCAGTGGATCTAAATCGTTCATGTCGGAGCTGAAGCTGTTTGCCTCTGTTTCAACAACAGTATAACCTAAATTGTTTTCTAAACCGGGATTCCCATTTAAACTCCAACAGATGCCTGCTGCAGTAAAAGTTCCATTTCCTGTATTTGTAATCACACCGCCTGATGATGCAGTATTGGAGGTAATATGTTCTACTTCTTTGGTTGTCAGGGTTGGAAGAAATATCTCAATGGTTTCAAATGATTTCACTTCGCCATATCCGGTTCCCTCACTATTCGTGGCATATGCTCGATAATAATATTTTGTTTTTTCTGATAAACCATCAAGTTCACTAACAAAAGACCCCGTACCGGCACCGTCCATCGTGAAACCCGAATTATTTTCTAAAGTCGGTTCATTTGTCAAACCCCAGCAAACGCCTCTTTTTGTAACCGTTGCATTGCCGTCATTAATAACAATTCCACCGGCTTTAGCTGAAACATCACTTACATTTGTCGCAATAGTGGTAGTTACTGTTGGTGCATGAAGAGCCAGTGTATTAAAGTTTTTGACCATGCCGTAAGAGGTTCCCTTTTCATTGGTTGCATAAGCTATTACATAATAAGCAGTTCCCTGAGCCAGACCACTTACGCTAGCAGTAAACTCGCCCAATCCGCTACCGTTCGTTGTGAAGCCCAGATTGTTTTGCAGGGAAGGATTTTCGGAGGTACTCCAACAAATGCCTCTTGCTGTAACGGTGCCATTTCCTGTTCCAATAACATTTCCGCCAATTTTTGCTGAGTTTATGGTGATTTCTGTAACAGTCGTTGTATTTACTTCAGGTGGTGCGATTGCAAGCGTAGAAAACTGTTTTATTTCACCATAACTGGCCCCACCCTCATTGACGGCATAGGCAGTTACGTAATATTTTGCACCATCAGAAAGCCCTGCAATACTGCTTACAAAGCTACCCGTGCCCGTACCATTGTTGGTATGATCCAAACTATTTTCCAATGAAGGATTTCCTGTACTATTCCAACATACCCCTCTGGAAGCAACATGTCCATTTCCTTCACTGGTGACCTCGGCAGTAATTTGCGCAGAATTTGCAGTAATATCAGAAATGGTGCCTGTAATAACCACCGAAGCGGTTATTGGAACTGTTGAAAACTGTTTTACTATTCCATAACTGGTCCCAATTGCATTCGTTGCATAGGCCCTGACATAATAGGTTGTACCTTGAACAAGGTTGATAATTTCACTAACAAAACTACCAGTTCCACTTCCATTGGACGTTTGACCTAGTTTGTTCTCAAGTGAAGGATTTTGACTTTGACTCCACACAACGCCTCTATTGAGAATTGGTGAACCCCCATCCTGAGTTGCCACTCCCCCACTTCTTGCACTCGTAAGTTTAATATTTGACACGTCACTTGTAAGTACAATAGGAGGACCGGTTGTTGAAGTCCTTATCGAACCCTGGGTATCGTATATTGTAGTAGTTGCAGTAGTGATATATGCCCGAAAATAATAAATGGTATTAGGACTCAAATCGGTAAGAATACTTGTAATACTACCCACCTGTTGAAGAGCTCCTTTCGAAGTCTTAAAATCATTAATTGTTGGGTTTTGAGCCACACTCCAACAATGGCCATGTTCAATAATTATTAAATTGCCAATATCGGTTATGATTGTGGTAAGTTGAGCGGTATGGTAGGTCACGTTCGAGGAACTGGTTTGTCCGAATTCAACCTTGTTCTTTTGAACATCCTCAACTTTAGGAAATTTTTGGCAGGAAACCATCAAAAACAGAAGACTAATTATAAAATAAATAAGTTGCCTTTTCATGATCAGTTCTTTCTATTAATTCTTGGTAATTAATGGAGTAGGCTAATTTAAATAAAAATAACATATATACAATAAACCTTAAATGAAGAATTAACGAATGGTTCAAATAATGATGTTCAAGGATAAATAATTTTCTAAATTTGCATTGAAACTCCGAATCAGGTATTCTAAATATTGAAAAATGAATTTCTGATCGAAGGGTACGTACAGAAATGTATATGCCTCCCGAATTCTGCGGAGCAGGATGAATTGGAAAGGAGAAAACGATGAAATCAAAAGCTGAAGTTCTTTGGCTAAAAGCATCTGTGATAGGAAGTTTATGGGCTTCGGTAGAAATTATATTAGGTAGTTTTTTTCATAACCTGCAATTACCCTTTGCAGGCACATTGCTTGCTCTTTTTACGGTAATTTTCATCATTGCAAGCCAACAATTGTGGAGCGAAACAGGAATTATCTGGCGTGCCGGACTCATCTGTGCCATCATGAAATCGATTTCGCCGAGTGCCGTAATTCTGGGTCCGATGACCGGAATTTTCTTTGAAGCCATCGTACTGGAATTGTTCATTTTTATTTTTGGGCGAAATTTACTGGGATACATGATTGCCGGATCTATTGCGGTGTTAAGTGCCTTAGCTCATAAACTATTTACCTTATTACTTATTTACGGCTGGGACTCGGTCAAGATCCTTGCTAACCTTTATCGCTATGCGATGAGACAAATAAGGGTAGAAAGCATCAATCCTATGGATGCTTTGTTCATTCTGATAGCGGGTTATTTGATATTAGGGATTTTCGGAGCCGTTACCGGATACTATATCGGCAAAAAAGCAAAATCAGAAAAATCAATATCCAAAATCAAGATTAGATCCACCTCTCTAAATTCTGATTTTTTTTATAATTTAAAAGAATCCCAAAAATATTCGTTATGGATTTTGACCATTAATCTGTTGTACATTGTATCCGCATTATTTATTCTTAACAATTATAATTTAATGCTCGGCTTTGTTGCCACCCTGATATATATTGGTTTTCATGCATTGAGGTATAAGAATTCGTTCCGACAATTTAAGAGGCCATTTTTGTGGATACAACTCTTTTTATTAATCATTTTATCCATCTTCTTTCATTCGGGCTCAGAGCCCGATTCAAGTTCAGGTTTCGCAGGCTTGATGATGGGTATCAATATGTCGTTACGTGCCATCATTGTTATTCTGGGATTCTCAGCAATTAGTGTGGAACTAAGAAACCCACTCGTTAAAACCTTATTGCATAAGCGAGGCTTTTCACAATTGTACAATTCACTCGGATTGGCATTCTCTGCTTTACCTTCTATTCTTGACAATGTTTCAAAACCTCAGAATATATTTAAAAAGCCGTTTAAAACCGTAAGTGAAATATTACTTCATGCCGATCATTTATTAAATATTTTTAAAGATCAACCCAATGAATAAAATAATAATAATCAGCGGGGAAAAGCAAAGTGGAAAAACCACCTATCTGGTCAATTTCCTTAAAACAAAAAATGCAGACAGACAGATCTATGAAGGTTTTGTTGCCATTGGCACATTTAAGGATGGCATCAGAAATTCGTTTAGTTTAATGGATATTTCAACAAATGAAAAAATGCGCTTTATGCATACTGAACCTATTCAAAATGCAAACCAACAGGGGAAATTTTATATCAATCCGAAGGGTATTGTTTTTGGTGAAAGTATTTTGAAAAAAGCGTTTAATTCTGATTGCAAAGGAGTTGTGATTGATGAAATTGGCCCATTGGAACTAAACAATGAAGGATGGGCCGGGCAATTTAAATTATTATTAAATACGGATAAAGAAATTGTCATAACAGTACGGACTTCTTTAGTGCAACGTGTGGTTTCTTTTTTTGAACTAAAGAATTTTAATGTGATCAATATACAGAAACACGAATAATCTCATTTTTTGTTCTCAATTTCAGTTTCGCAAAAACTTCAATAATATAAAGCAATCCAAACCGTTAAATCGAATTTATTATTATATTTGATATAGTATCCACATCATAATGATTTTAAATGTTTGAGATCAAATACAATTATGAAACTTATGACGGTAAGGATGTCATTATCCGCGAGTTTACCGGAGATATAACGATGCCAATTATCATTGAATCCTTTCAATTCTTAATATCTCAAAAAAAAATCAGCAAACAATGTGTTGGTATTATCACTGATACAATAAATGCAAATATGAATGTAAAAATTTCGGAACTCAAAAATATCTATCATTACTTAAGCAAAAACCCGGAACTGCAAAACATAAAGATGGCGGTTATCGTAAATACTCCGGAAAAAACAATCTTACCTATGTTCGCCATGAAGACATT
>PHDM01000116.1 GCA_002840985.1 Bacteroidetes bacterium HGW-Bacteroidetes-17 | reverse complement strand
TTCCCATTTCCATCAGTAAGATAAATGACATCCCCAATCTTTAAGCGTAAAACACGGATGCAGTGTTTTGATTCCTCTTCATTAAGGGTATAGTTTCCGGTTGTAATATCTGAACAAAAAAATAGTTGCATGGGCTTTGTTCTGTTTTCGTTTAATTTGTTTACAAGATATAAAATTGTTCGATTGCCTCAGTACTCTAATGTTATTTCGATGATTTAAAATTAGTTTCCATGTTAGGTTGAGGTTATTTATGCACATTTGGGGTGTCACCCTGCAGGGTGACACCCCAAACCAGATGATTTAAAATTAGTTTTCACAGTTGGGATGAGGTTCTAAGATCAATCGAAATATTTAATGCCTGCAAAAAAAAGAACGGCCGAGGTAAAATCTCGACCGAAATTATTTCTATTGTAAGTATAGCTTTAAGCTAAGCGGAATTGTTAGATGTTGTTTTTATTGAATATTTTTATTTTCCAGATATTCTGTAGCATATTTAATCCAATCTCCTATGTATTTATCCATAAACACATCAGGTTGAATTCCAATATTATCCAAAGGATAGTCGGGTAACCTCATTACGCGAAATGTAGGCATCATTAACACATATCCGCTGCACTCGAAATCAAATCTTCTAACCGATGAATAATCCAATACCCCATAGGTTGGTGTTCCAAATACTTTTACCTTTTTGCTCTGTTTGGCATGTAACAAGAATTGTTCAGTTGAGCTTCCACAGTCTTTATCAACCAATATAACAACACTTTTAGGATTTTGATAAACTGAGTCTAAGGTGAAAAATCCGGCATTGCCTTCTTCGCTTGTTGGAATGAATTCTCCCAGTTTTCCTTTCATTCTATTCACATCTCTTTTCACTTTTTCGATCTCGTCAGCGTACTTTTCTTTATCTGCGTTGTTTGCCCAGTTAGTAAGCCCATCAATAAGAGTTTGAGTAACAAGGTATTCGGCACCTAAACCACGTACTTGATTTGTGTAAAGATATGGGCGAAGTGGATGCCAGCTATAATCAGAGCCGCCTCCATTCCCTCTCACATCAATGATGAGATTTTTATAACTTTTTAGAAGAGTTTTACTGCTTTCAATAAGTTTTTCAATTCTTGCTGTATACGCCGGATCAAATCCAGCAATCTTTAAATACAAAGTTTTATCGCTATTTGGTTTTAAATAAAAACCTTCCAGTTTATTCACCTCTGCCTCAATCTCTTCTTTGGTAAAAGGTGGTGATGGAAATTCTTTTATAAATGCAACTTTAGTATTATTAAAAAATAAAATACTGTTTTTTACTACTGAAAAAGTGTTGGCATTTTGTGAGTGATCCCCCATGTAATAAACAGCTTTACCATCTTGTTCAAGCTTGAATTTAACATCTGATGGCTTCCATGATTCATTTTGTGAACTAATTATAAAACCATTATAGCTATTGGCCTTTTTTATTATTCCAACCTTATAACTTCCGGAAGTCCAAATGCCCTCTAAGCTATCTTTACTATTTTCAACATATTTATTAAAATTTGCGATGTCGACTTCAATTGCGTCTTTAACAATTAGATCTTTAGAAACCGTTGGCAAAGTTGCGTTCAATTTACTAATACTAAGATGGGAACTTCTAAAGTAAGCAGTATATTTTTGAAGTATATCAATACAACTTTCATTACTTGTCGTCATTGAAATTTCTAATAATTGTTTTTTATAATTGTTGTAAAGGATAGAGTCTTTAGTCTTGTCTTGAAATCCGGGATATTCCTTTTCTACTTTAATAATCAACTTATTCAAAGTTTCATTACAATTACAATTATTTTGAGAATAGATAGTGGAATTGACCACAAACAGTAATATGAAAATAATACGAATCATTATTCCTCCTTTTTTAAATATTTATTAATACAAAGTGTCAAATTATAATGTGGATAGAAATTTTACAACCATAACTCATCAGGCATAGAATGGGCATAATTAATTATTAATGGGTAACGATACAGGTACCATATACAGATACTGCCCAATTCATAAATGGTTACAAAGCATTTGCAATTTTTTGATACTAAATTACTAATGCATTTAATTTATAGAATTGAAAGAATAGGATGAATGAAATATAAAAATATTGGAATCCTGTTAGGCTGAGGTTCTGACCTCGGCCTAACTTCTTTCTTATTAATTATCACCTTGAGCTAATTGGGTGTGCTAAACGTAGTGTTTAACCACTGGACGGGTTGGCGCAGACTGTGCTCCTCAGAGATCATGACAGATCGTATAGTCGGCTACAACGCCTGGTCCGGCGTAATTTTCGCTTCACTTGACGATTTATCTTGCTGCCAGCGTTCATACATAACGTAGTCCCACCCAACTCTTAACACTTCCTTCAGCTCGGAGATAATGGCACTGGGCGTTGGCTTTAAGTGAACATCATGTCTGACTTCATGTAATCGTCTATACAGCTTCTCTGGTGGTTTAACCTCAAGTACTCTCTTTGCCAATATCACACCTTTAGAATCATGGCACTGAATCTTGCATATGTGCTGAATAAACGTACTGCCATCAGTATAAGCTCCTGAAGTGCTTATAGATACATTTGAAATGGCGATAATGATATCGGCCATGGATACGTCTTCTACCACTCTATAAAATGGCTGTTCATTCTCTGGTATCAATGTGTATCCCATAATATCTTTGTAGACTTCTTCAAAGTATACGCTAACAGTATGGCCTGGATAATCGGTCTTGTGATGTAGGATGCTGTTTAGTGTCCTTTCTGGTTCATTAGTTGGCTTCCATTTAAGTCTAATTAGTGCGTTGTACATTCTACATATGTCTTCGAGTGGAGACATTGAGGGAAAAGGCTTTGGTCGCAGATTGATAATGGCATTTATTAGTTGCTGTTGGCTTGTGTATATGTCTCCTGTAACCAAGCTGATAATATAAGCTTCTCTTATTACTACAGGACTAAACTTCAGGTCCATGTGAATACTGTTGAGATCATCAACAGAAAATGCAGCTAAGCCAGGATTGCCATCTGATTGCTTGTATGTTTGTTGGGCAGCTGTTAATGCTGATATCTTTGCAGCTCCTAATGTAGCGATACTCGTTATGATATCCACACGAATCGAAGGATTACTAGTCAACCATGCTCTGACCCCAATTGGGGCATTCTCCAGTAGTTCGCTGCCTGCTTCTTCTTGTTCCTTTTGCTGTGCAATTCGTGTGGCTTCTTTGGCCTTCTCATTTCTGCTTGAGACTAATGCCAAAATGAGCGGTCCAAAAACAACCACGACTATCAATATCCATGTCATGAATTATCCTCCAATGTTGCTGTTCATCTGCCGCCGAACGGCGTTGCAACTAAAGCACCGCCCATAACTACTATGATGCTTTTGGTAACAACTTTTATTGTTTTAAAATCAACTTCGTTTTACAAATCAACCTTTAACAACAAACCTACTCTGAAAAACTAAAACCAATAACTACATCAAAAGATTGCGTCAAAGACGCGGTCGCTTTGAGTTGCGGGTTAGGCATTGATATAATAATAAACTTTCTTCCTTTTTTACAGAAGTTAGAACCACTTACCACATGAACTACAACGATGGTCAGCATCTACGTGATCTTTACGACGATCACAAAGTCCTCCACAATGATTATGGGATACACCGCAAGTAGGCATCTTTTGAGAGGGTTTTGCAACCATTGGTAGCGCTTTCTTTGGCTTCGACTTGCTTTCGTTTTTGGAATCAGTTTTTGGATTTTCTTTTTGCATAAATCATTCTCCTCTATTGATTTGGTTGATTGCCTAACTAATGATTAGTTTGCAATTTTGCAGTCTATCACTCGTTAGACTTTTGTTTAAAAACAGATTTTCAAGTTATTATATAAAATATATTTTGCGAACACAGCTAGGCGTATTTTTCTGTAAATTTATTTTGTATAAATTTATACTGTTAAAGTAAGTAAAAAATAGAAATAGTAATACGATAGCCAAAAAAATTATTCAAATCAAAAATCAAAAATCAAAAATTGACCATCATCAATCCTCAATCTTCTTTTCAAATTTTTTCAAAGCATATAATACTAAACGATAGCTCAGGTAAATAAATACCGGCCAGATGATTAACCAAATTATTTGTGCAGTATACATTTTAAATGATTATTTTTTATCGATTATTGTTGATTATAATTGTAATGCTATATGAATCATTTCTAATTTTAAGAAAATCAAAAATAGTAAATCAAAAATTAGCATTCGTCTAATAAGAATGTCCTTCCTCGTTCATTTCACTTTCAGTGATCTTTTTATTGTTAATGGCTTTCCATGCCCACCAAATATAAGCAATTACGAAGGGAACCAATAAAGAAACATAACTCATGGCTGTTAAAGTGTATTGACTCGATGAAGCATTTTCGATGGTCAGCGAACTTTGCAAATCAAAAGTTGATGGATAAAAAGCGGTATGATTAAAGCCGGCCATTAAAAATAAGGAAAAGACCGTAAAAATAATACCAAATCCGGTTGCCCAGATTCCTTTATCATGACAAACCTCAAAGCAGGTGATGGTCCGGTAGATTCCTAACAAAACCAAAATCACACCGATAGCGAAAAGTGCAAATAACCAGGGCATTTCAAGCAGGTTGTGCAGGTATTTGTATGATTCCATACTGACAATTTTTGTTTCCGGATCAACTGCAAATCCTTTCATTAATAATAGATTGCCCACAAAGAACAAAAAGAAAACTACGAATGGAATCGCCTCTCTTACCAGTTGTTTACGGGCACGTTCAATGATATTTCCATGGGCAACCGTATTGATGAAATACAAAAGTGCCATGGTACGCGACAGAAAAAACACGGCCAGTCCCAATGAAAGATTAATGAAGGTGTTATAATTTGTAAAGTCAAAAGCCAATTCAAGCCCCCGAAATGAATTCTTCCAGGTTGATTGATTCATGTCGTTTATTGAAAATTCGGAACCTGTAAAAAAAGTCGCAACAGCGGTCCCGATCAGGATCGTTCCAAGTAGTCCATTTACAAACAGAAAGGTTTCATAGGTTCTTGATCCCAGAAAATTATTGGGTTTCGACCTGAACTCATAGGCAATTGCCTGAATGATGAAGCAGAACAAAATCAGCATCCAAACCCAATAGGCACCGCCAAAACTGGTGGCATAAAATAAAGGAAAAGAAGCAAAGAATGCACCTCCGAAAGTAACCAGCGTTGTAAAAGTAAATTCCCATTTTCTCCCGAGTGCGTTGATGATTATTTTGCGTTCCATCTCCGTTTTGCCCAAGGTGTAAATCAGGGTTTGCCCTCCCTGAACAAACATCAGAAAAACCAAAATGGCAGCCAACAGTGATATAATGATCCACCAGTATTGCTGCAATGCTAAGTATGATAAATTTTCAAACATTTTAATGTCCTCCTTCGTTAGGTCCTTTTTTTATTTGTGTAAGCATGATCTTAATTTCTGCAATCAACAAAGTAGTAAAGATGGCTGCAAATAACCAAAAAGTAATTTGTACCGAAGTTTGATCTATTTTCGAAACTGCCGATAAGGTAGGCATCAGATCCTGAATTACCCATGGTTGACGGCCAACTTCTGCCAAAACCCAACCAGCCTCCGATGCAATATAAGCAAGTGGAACAGTCAAAATACTTACCCATAGCAACCACTTCATCTTTTCAAGTTTACGCTTGTAAAGGAAATACAAGATCACCATAAATAGAATTCCGAAATGAACCCCAAGTATGACCATGATGCGAAATGAATAAAAAGAAATCGGAACATTAGGGATCAATTTATCAGGATTATCGTAATATCCATACCCAAAATAGGGGTAATGGGTTTCGAAAATTTTCAAACTCTCTTCTTCTAATGCTGCATCACCTGATTTCTGGGCACTCTTGTAATTTTTTAATGCTTGAATGGCCAGTTTCCCTCGTCTTATCTTTTCGTAATAGGAAATAATTTCTTTTTCAGGATTTCCATTTATCAAATCGTTAATGCCCGGAACAAAAGCCCTTGGCGATAAAAATGCCATATAAGAAAGCATGTTCGGGATTTCAATTTTATAAGCAAATTCCCTTGGATTCGGATGTTCGGGATCTTGCGGAAGTTCAAGAATCCCAATCGCGACTAGTGGAGCGTTATTCTGACCATCGTATAAAGCTTCCATCGCTGCAAATTTCATAGGTTGAATCGTCGCAATATGACGCGCGGACTCATCTCCGGTAACTACCAGAAACAAGGTTGAAAACAAACCAAATGTGGCAGCAACTACCATGCTTCTTTTTGCAAAAAGTTGCTCCCTTTTTTTGAGCAAAAACCAGGCACTCACTCCTAATACAAACAAGGCAGCCAAAACATAACCTGAAGTTACCGTATGCAGGAATTTATTAACTGCCGTTGGAGATAGCAGCACTTCCCAGAAGTTTTCCATTTCGTTTCGGGCAGTGTCCGGATTAAATCGCATGCCGACCGGATTTTGCATCCAGGCATTGGCAACCAAAATCCAAAGCGCGCTTAAGTTAGCCCCAAAGGCTACCAGCCAGGACGAAAGCAAGTGGAATTTTTTACTCACTTTGTTCCATCCAAAAAACATCACCGCGATAAAGGTCGATTCAAGGAAAAAAGCCATGATCCCTTCAATGGCAAGCGGAGCACCAAAAATATCCCCGACAAACCAGGAGTAATTCGACCAGTTGGTCCCGAATTCAAATTCTAAAATAATCCCGGTAGCAACACCTATGGCAAAATTGATCCCGAATAATTTCATCCAAAAAAGCGTAATTTTTTTCCATTCCTCTTTGCCGGTTTTCACATAAATGCTTTCCATAATAGCAACGATGAATGCCAGACCAAGTGTTAATGGGACAAACACCCAATGATACATTGCGGTTAGTGCAAACTGGGCCCTCGACCAATCGACCAAACCCAAATCAATGTTTTCCATGATAAATTATTTTGTTAGTTGTTCAATTACATAATTACTTTTCTCTTGATCAGTATCAAACTTTGAATCTAAAAAATCTTGAAAAAAAAACAATTTGAGAATAAAGAAAAGCACAAATAGCTTAATGAGTATAATGATCCATAACTTTTTGCCATAGGTCATTCCCCTGAAACCGTCATAGTAAAATCGAAAAATCTTATTCAGGTGGGTTAGAATGATCCGATGCATGATTTGACTCTATTTTAAACTGTTAAATTTTTACTCATTCAAAGTTAATGAATAAAAATGAGCTATCGGAAAACTGAATAAATTTGTATCTTGTCTGATTGAAATTAATAAGTGATATGAATTACCTTAAACCGGAACAACTTCGACGAAAAATCCGTAACGGTGAATTTACAGGCAATACAAGCGGATACTGTCCCGGATTTGTTCAAGGAAACCTGGTGATCCTTCCGGAGAAATATGCCATTGATTTTCATCAGTTCTGCCTTAATAACCCGGCACCTTGTCCTCTTCTTAGCGTTTCAAAAGCAGGTGTTTATCAAATAAATGATTTGGGTGAAGATATCGATATCCGGACAGATGTGCCCGAATATCATATTTTCATCAATGGAAAATTAAAAGAAACTGTAGGTGATATCAAGCATTATTGGCAGGATGATTTTGTTACTTTTATTCTGGGTTGCTCTTTTTCATTTGAAGATGCATTAATCGAAAGTGGAATTAATATTCGAAATATTGAAATGAATAAAAATGTTTCGATGTATCAAACAAATATCAAGGCAAAATCAAGCAAATACTTTTCTTCAAATTACGTGGTGTCGATGAGGCCCATTAAATTAAAGGATGTCGCAAGAGTGACTCAAATTACTTCTAAATTTCAAAAAGCGCATGGGGCACCTTTGCATTGCGGAGATCCGAAGGCAATAGGAATAAGTGATTTATCCAAACCTGATTTTGGCGATTCAGTTGAGGTTCGCAATGGTGAGGTCCCCGTTTTTTGGGCATGTGGGGTAACACCTCAATTGGCCATTAAAAATGCAAAATTGCCTTTTGCCATTACGCATGTGCCGGGGAAAATGTTAATAACTGATAAAAAATATCAAGAGCTGTAGAGTATATGAGGTTCGAATATCTAAAAAGTCAAGATCAAACATTCATATGTCACATCGAGCAAAGTCGAGATGTGGGATATTTTTAGAAAGAAGATTTCGACAAGCTCAATCTGACCTGTCTTCAAGACTTTTTAACCTCACACATATCGACCTTTATTTAAAAGATTACTAAGATGGAAATTTTAGAAAATAGGGATTTCAGCAGTGAGTTTGTGTTCAGCACTTCAAGAAGCGGTGGTGCCGGAGGGCAAAATGTTAATAAGGTCAACACTAAAGTCGAACTCAGGTTTTCAATTCCCAAATCAATTATCCTTACTGAGTCGGAAAAGCAAATCTTGCTTGATAAGCTTGCACATAAGCTAACTCTTGAATTTGAGCTGATTATTGTTTCGCAAGTTGAGAGAACCCAATTGGGTAATAAGAAACTTTGTATTGAAAAATTCCATAAAACCATTTCACGGGCACTCAAACCTACTAAAAAAAGAATTGCATCAAAACCCACCCGGGCTTCAAAAGAAAAAAGGATAGAAGGGAAAAAGATGCTTTCCGCGAAAAAAGAGTTGAGAAAACCACCCTTATAAAATTATACATCAATTCTCTGATACTTCATTATTAATATGATGGTGATCATAAATAATATGATATAAATCATAAATTATTTTTGATTAAAAATAGAAAGTATTGTAAAAACGGGTGCTTTGACTGGATTGCGATATTTAGAATAATTATAAATTATGATGGCCATCATATAAAATATGATTTTAAATCAATTTATCACCTACTTTAGTACTGAGTTTATGATTCAAAACATAAAAGCAGTATTTATGAGATCAATTTTTATTACCCTAATCTTATTTTTTGCATATCATGTTCAGGCCAGTGAAGCTGGTGATTTATTCAGTACCCATTGTGCCGCTTGTCATACCATTGGCAAGGGCCGGCTCGTGGGGCCTGATTTAAAAAATATCAATCAAAAGAGAGATCATGTTTGGTTGCTGAATTTTATTAAATCATCCCAAGACATGATTAAATCAGGTGATGCAGAAGCAGTAAAGGTTTTTAATGAGTACAACAAACTTTTAATGCCAAACCCTGCAATCAGTGAAAGTCAGATTGAGGATGTACTAAATTATATCGGGACAGTTAGTTCAGGTGAAGTTACTCTTTCAGCACAGGTTTTAATTGATCCACTCGAAAGTATTACTCAGCTTAATATCGGTCATGGAAGAGCATTGTTCATTGGTACAGCACGTCTTGAAAACAATGGTGCCCCATGTTTGTCTTGTCACCATGTGATGGATGATTTGAACTATCCAGGGGGCAAGCTGGCAAAAGATCTCACCAAATCGTACGATTTACTGGGTGCAGCAGGTATACTTGCAATCGTGAAGAACTCACCTTTTCCAGCCATGGCACAGGCTTATGCTAAATATCCTTTGACCGAATCGGAAGTCATGGATTTAAGTGCCTATTTAAAATCCGTAAGTCAGCAAAGGATTTATCAGCATCCACGAAATTTCAATTTGGCATTTTTGTACATGGGCCAATTTACATTTTTGGTATTTCTATGTGTCATTTTGGCTCTTTACTGGAATCGTAAAAAGAAAAGCGTGAATGAAGGAATTTATAACAGGCAATCTTCGTAACAAAATAAAAACAAAAAAATATTATGAGTTGGATTAAAGATCTGATTTCTCCAAAAACCCGCCAATGGGAAGAGTTTTATCGCAACAGGCATCAGCACGATAAGGTAGTTAGAAGTACACATGGTGTGAATTGTACCGGTGGATGTAGTTGGAATATCCATGTAAAAGATGGAATCGTCGTATGGGAAACACAAGCATTGGATTATCCCATTTTAGATAAAGACTTACCTCCTTACGAACCTCGTGGCTGTCAGCGTGGAATTTCATTTTCATGGTATTTATACAGCCCGATCCGGGTAAAATATCCTATGATTAGAGGAGCTTTGATTGATGTGTTCACGGAAGAGAAAAACAAATGCGGCAATGCATTAAAGGCTTGGGAAAACATTCAAACCAATCCTGAAATTCGTAAACGATACCAAAAAGCACGCGGAAAGGGTGGTTTCAGGAGGGCAGACTGGGAAACTGTAAAAGAAATTATTGCAGCTTCAAACCTGTATACAGTCAAAAAATATGGACCAGATCGTTTGGTTGGATTCTCGCCCATTCCGGCCATGTCGATGTTGAGTTATGCCGCCGGATCAAGATTCTTGCAATTAATGGGTGGGGTTAATCTGAGTTTTTATGACTGGTATTGTGATTTGCCCAATTCATTCCCGGAAATATGGGGAGAGCAAACCGACGTTGCCGAAAGTGCCGATTGGTACAATTCAAAATTTATTGCCTGCATGGGTGCAAACCTTGGTATGACGCGTACTCCGGATGTTCACTTTTTTGCAGAATCAAGACATAATGGTACCAAAACAGTGGTTTTTTCACCCGATTTTAACATGGTTTCAAAATATGCCGATCAATGGGTGCCGGTTCATGCCGGACAGGATGGTGCTTTTTGGATGGCTGTGACACATGTTCTTTTAAAAGAATATCACCACGAAAAACAAGATCCATATTTCATTGAATATGTGAAAAAATATACGGATAGCCCTTTTTTAGTTGAAATTATCGAAGAAGGAGGAAAGCAACTTCCGGGCAGGTTGATCCGGGCCAATCAAATTGAAAAATACAAGGATGTTGAGAACGGGGATTGGAAGTTTTTAAATATTGATGCAGGAACAGGAGAATTGGTTTGCCCGGGCGGCAGTTCAGGCCATCGTTGGGATAAGCGCGATGGGAACTGGAATTTGAAATCAATAGACCCTGAAACGGAACTTTCGTACGATCCTTTGTTGACTTTGATAGATAACTTCGATGAAATAATTGAAGTGGAGTTCACAGATTACGGAAAGGAAAATAATGTTAATCGTGCTGTTCCAACCAAAAATATTAAGACCAAGGAAGGTATTATTAAAGTTACCTGTATTTACGATTTAATCATGGCGCAATATGGCGTTAGTCGTGGATTAAGTGGTAATTATCCGCGAACTTACTTCGAAGCCGATGCCGCGTATACTCCGGCATGGCAGGAAATTTTAACCGGGATCGGCCCTGAAACAGTTTTGCAATTTGCCCGTGAATGGGGCAGGACAGCTTCAATCACACACGGTAAATG
>PHDM01000115.1 GCA_002840985.1 Bacteroidetes bacterium HGW-Bacteroidetes-17 | reverse complement strand
TCCGGAAATGGCTTTACAGCAATCACAAAAAACATTTTATGCCTTGGATCTAAATCCAAAGAGTTTTAAACCCTCCGTTGATGATAGTCATAATTTGATCAAGCTAAGAATAACTGATGCCGAAAAAGACGGATCAATCAGACATATAGCTTCAACCTACGATTTTCAAAATAATATCGTAAGAGATGGAATAAATTATGATGGCAAAAAGATCATCACTTTTTCAAGTATTCTTAAACATGAGACTTTCCCACTAGCAGAAATTCTGGATGATGTTTTGAAAATTGGTCAGAGTGAAATGGGTAAGCCAATAGAAATTGAATTTGCCGTAGAACTTAACCATACAAATAACAGACCTAAGGTTTTTAATCTTTTACAGATTCGTCCGATCGTTGATAACAATCAGAGTATCCAGGATGATTTAAAGAATATTTCGAAGGAAGAAACTATCATTATTTCGAATTCGGCCTTAGGTAATGGTATTCACAGTAATCTTTTTGACTTTATTTATGTAAAGCCTGCTTCATTTGATGCTAAAAATAACAATGAGATTGCATTGGCAGTTGAAAAACTCAATAGTGAATTTTTGAAGGATAAAAAGCATTATATATTGGTTGGTCCCGGTAGGTGGGGTTCAAGTGATCCTTGGTTAGGGATCCCCGTTAAATGGCCTCAAATTTCGGCAGCGCGAGTTATTGTTGAGTCTGGATTAAAGGATTATCGCATTGACCCCAGTCAGGGAACACACTTCTTTCAAAATCTTACCTCTTTTAGGGTAGGGTATTTTACGATTAACCCATTTAAAAATGATGGCTTTTACGATTTGGATTATCTTGGAAAACATGAAGCCGTTTATGAAGATGAATACATAAGGCATCTAAGATTTGAGAAACCGTTGATTGTAAAAATTGATGGCAAAAAAAACAAAGGAGTTATCTTTAAGGCTTGATTTGAAATAAATATTGAATATTTATTTCATAAAAAACACCCCAAATGTTGTTTCCAACATTTGGGGTGCAGTCATATAACTAGGTATTTTTATTTAGTATATAGCGCTTGCGTTTCTGTATCCTGGTAAGTTCTTGTACCAGTCGGTGAAAAGTACTCCATCGCTTTGAGCCCAGGCTGCAAAATGATTATATGCACCTAAAATTACTTGTTTCTCATTTGGATAATCGAAGGTGTCAGGAATATTAATTGCCCAGAACAAATTATCTTCAGTTTTATAATACCTGCCTGTACCTGGATTTGAATCATCTTCCCAGGTTCCAAAATAAGCCGGATCATGTAAACTGGTTGGAGCATAATCAGGGAGATGTACTTCCATGCCTCTAATTTGGCTCACAACAATAAATGGATTAAATTGTCCGATATTTAGCTGGCTGTAGCTTACTGTATTGTCAACAAAGTCGATAAAGAGTGTTATTGTAACAGGCTCAACATAAGGAGCCGGATGATCAGTATTTACACCTATACCTGTACCGGGGTGTTGCATAATATTGAATGGGTCATCTAGCACAATAAATGTTGCTTTTGATTGACCGTTTTCAACACCATTACTTGCAAGGTTATAAATGCTTCCTGATTGAATTTGATATCCAGAAACACTGATGATATTACTAGGGTTAACATTTGGAAAAGTGAATCCAAAACCATTATGTAATGCTGCCCCAAAAGCCCTGATCTTGAAAGTAGCCGTGATATCTTTAATTTTCTCGTTGTTATCCTTATTGATGTTGAAATTATACTCCACTACCAAATCGTTGATATCGTAATCTCCTTTTCCTGGCCACAAGTCCTCAAAAGCAAGAGTGCCTCCAAATTCCGGATCCGGATCTGGGTCACCTTCTTCACATGAAGGACCATTTATTGAACAGTAAAATAGATTCTGTCCGGCTTTAAATGCCAGTTCTACTATTCCAATATCATATTGTTTATTTAATGTAAAACTAAATGTTTTTGTCCCGCCTTCTTTGTTTATTTCGTAGTCCCACTTAATTCCATAAACATCTAAGGTAGGGTCAGTATTAACTTCCCATGCACCATTGGGTGTTCCAGAATTAACGGTATGATCTTGGCATAGAGCTAATACCCAATGCGAAAGATCCTTATAGGTTGGTCCACCCGGAGCTACACCTGTAACGGTATATGTCCATGTTGAGGTTCCATTAATATTCTCAACCATTCCATCAAACTTAAATTGAAAACCACCAAAAGTTGAAATATTGTTGTTGCCATCACCATCGCAATCTGTAGATGTTGTGGTTTTCAGGTTGTTGGAGATTGAATAATTTAACGTTCCCCCATTTAAGAGCGAACTAACTTTTGGATAATCATTACCTACTCCATACTTAATTAAGACGGAAGTTTCATAGGTCGGAATTGTAACTTTGGTTTTAAGTACTCTTGATCCATCGTCAGTATGACCTTTAAAATACAATCTTTCTTCATCACTTGAGTAAATGTAAAGAATTCGAGAAGCATCGTGTTCTGGCAATGTGATATTCAGGTCTATTGTTTTAATCATACTCCAGTCAAAATTATCACTGATATTCAATGCTGACATATCATTAGCGATAATTTCTGTTGTTTTTGAAGTATCTTCATCCACCGCATTGTCAAATTTTTGGCAGGATACTAAGATCGTTGTCAAAATTATCAGTATTACGATTGATTTTTTCATGGCTTTAAAATTTGTTTTATAATGCATTCATTTTTTGTACATTATAAATGTCAAACCATGTTCCGTTTTTATAAATATTGTTTATAATTCACAATATCAGGCAGATACAATTTTAATCGAAATCGACAGATTTCCATTTTTGGGAAAATATTCTAAAATTGGTGAGAAGTGTAATCAGTACGCAATGAAAGGTTTAAGGCAAGAATTGTTATTCGTGAAACTCAGATTTCAAAAACAGCCTGTCCCGCAGTTTATGCGGGATTGTGCATTGAAATCTGTAAGATGAACGAATCCCGATAGCGCGGCGTATCGGGATAAATGAGTTTAATACTCCGATACTTGCATCGTCAATAAAAAGAATTTCCAAATTGATACCTCGTCAGAGTGCTACGAGGTAGTTCATTTGCAAGTAAAGGATTTTAACAACTTCGATGATTTTGAATTTTAATTCCTTCAAAGTTAAAGTAAGCATTTTGTAAATCAGCAGTCATACAGGAATGTACGGGTAAGATCCCGATCAATTCACCCATATTTAATGAATTGAATAATGAATCAGAAGCAGTGATTACTCCATGCTCCTGCGAGATGGAGGACAGGTAACAATCCGGAATGGGATCGGTCCAACCCTTTTCTTTTAAGCGAACAACCTTTCCAAAAAGTTGTTCACCATTGGGCATTTTGAGGGATTCCTTTGAAAGATGAACTCCTCCGCCATAAATAATAATTGTATTCCTGTCGGGATGCTTAGCAACTACAGGACAGGCCATCGATACGGAAATATCCTTAAACCCGCACGATCCTAATTGCTGCTGAACCAGATCATAAAACACAAAATTACCGGGCCTTAATTCATCGGCACCTTCAAAGTTATCCATGGTGCTTGCCCCCGGCGTATCCCCAATTGAAACGATTAAGGGCGTTTCCTGATCCTGGTACTGTGCTTTCAATTTGGATAATTTCCTTAAAGAGCCTAAATGAATCTCTTCGATTTCTTTGATCGAATTGGTTTTATAAGTATGCCCATTATGTGCTAAAAACCCTTTCAATTTCAAATGTGAAGCATTTTTAATTTCATTGATAAGTGCTGAGATGATGGTAGTATTGTCTACAGAAACCCCTGTTCGATGATAGCCGGTATCAATTTTAATAAAAACACCAACATTATTTTTAAGGTTCTGTTTTAAAAAGTTTACTGTCCCGATAGATTCTATTAAAAGGTTTAAATTAATTTTGGAACTTAATTCATTGATCTTGTCAATCTCAAGCCAGTTAACCGGAAAAGCAACCGTAATGTCATCCCATCCGTCCGAAGCAAAATATCGGGCCATGTCCAAAGACGAAACCGTAATTTTATTTGTTCCCATTTCCCGAAACCAACGACCTATTTCATTGGAATGATGGGTTTTAAAATGGGGCCTGAAAATCAGGTGATGTTTTTTTGCTTTTGCAATCATTGTTGCAATATTCCTACGACATTTATTTTCGTCAACAATAAAACTGGGCTTTGAAAAAAGTTGTTGCATTGCGTAATTTTTCTTTGTTAGAGGTTCATTTTCATCCAAAGGTAGGATAAAAAAAACCAGAATCGAATGATGAAATTCAGTATTTTTAAGCAAACAAATCAACTCCGATGAAAAAGAACCGGTTTTTAATCATCATCCTTTTTGCGCTGTTTTCATGTACGCAAAAACAGAAAATGGAAACAATCACCCAAAAAATTCAATATGATGTTTCGATTAAAAGTCCTGATGCATCTTATGATCCATGGATTCAAAACATTGATGAAACCCAACGGTTAAAATTGGTTTCAAATTTATTGGATGCTGCCTTTGAAGGTCGCATTCCTGCTTATGATTATTTTAATCATCCATTGAGCATCGATCAATTAAAGAGCATTGGTGTCGATAGTGCCTATCGTACCCTCACCAGAACCACCCCTCCTTATGCGGAATATGACACTTTAATCGTTTCAAAAATTGAAATTAAAGACATCGTAAAAATCAGGTTTCTGGAAGAGTGGTATATGGATGAACAAAACCTGGTCTTCAGGAAAGTGATTCTTGGGATTGCACCCGTAGTTGATAAATTCGATAAAGAAGGCAATTTTGTAGGGTTATTTCCTATGTTTTGGATTTATCCTCAGGGATTGGAAGCGTTCAAAAAATAATCCTCAAGGTTTGTTGTTCCGAAAGTATTAATTTTGCATTCTTTTTAAGAAATTATGGAAGTTCAATACTTTACACTTCAGAACGGAATACGGATCATTCACCGTTATAATACCAGGGAGATTGCCCATTGTGGTTTGATCATCAATGCAGGTTCAAGAGATGAATCCGAAACCCAAAACGGGATCGCTCATTTTATCGAACATGTCATCTTCAAAGGAACAACAAAGCGCAAGGCCTATCATGTACTTAGCCGACTTGAAAATGTGGGGGGCGATTTAAATGCTTTTACCACTAAAGAGGAAACCTGTATTTATGCCTCTTTTCTTCACGAACATTACGAGCGGTCGCTCGAATTATTTGCCGATATCCTTTTCAATTCCGTATTTCCTGAAAAAGAAATTAATAAAGAAAAAGATGTTGTGCTGGATGAAATCAATTCTTATAAGGACAGTCCTGCCGAACAAATATTCGACGATTTCGAAGAGCTGTTGTACGATGGCCATCCCATTGCCCATAATATACTTGGAATTCAGGAAACCGTTAAAAGCTTCAATAAATCGGATATTCTTGAATTTATGATGCAAAATTACCATACCGATCAAATGGTGATCAGTTCGGTTGGGAATATTTCTTTTGAGGAGTTGATAAGAATTGCAACTAAGCATTTTGGGAATATCAAACCTAACCTGAGAGTAAAAGCCAGAGAAAAAGTAATTCATTATATCCCGACTAAAAAGGTAATTATCAGGCAAAATCATTTGGCTCATAGTGTTGTCGGGAATATCGCCTATGCTGTGGATGATGATAAGCGCCTCGGGCTCGTTTTATTGAATAACTTGCTGGGGGGCCCCGGTTTAAATTCACGTTTAAATCTGGCCCTGCGCGAACGTCATGGGTATGCTTACGACATTGAATCAAATTATCAGGCCTATTCAGATACCGGTATTTTTTGTATTTATTTTGGGACTGACCCGGAAAATTTAAACAAGGCAACTGCCATTGTTCAGAAAGAATTGAAAGATTTGAGGGATAAAAAGTTGGGAATACTGCAATTAAGCCGCGCCAAAACCCAAATCATTGGTCAATTGGCCATTTCGTTGGAATCAAATGTGAGTGAAATGTTGTCGAATGGCCGACGATTTTTGCAGGTCAGCGAAATAGAATCGGTCAAAGAAATTATTCGTTCAATCAATGATTTGACGGCCGAACAACTGCTTGAAATTTCCAATGAAATTTTTGATCCAAAATCTCAAAGTGCCTTAATCTATAACTCCAAATAGCATGATCAAAGAGGAGCTTCAAAAATATGCGGAGGAGCATAGCAGCCCCGAAAGTGAGGTTTTGTTCCGGCTAAATCGCGAAACTCATTTAAAGACGGTTCATCCGCGAATGTTATCGGGTCACTTACAGGGTAAGTTTTTGGAGATGATCAGTTGTATGATCAGGCCAAAACAGATCCTTGAAATTGGAACTTTTACGGGCTATTCAGCTATTTGTCTTTCAAAAGGATTAACTCTGGATGGGTGCATTCATACCATTGAAAAAAATCCCGAATTGCAGCACATCGCCATGAATGCTTTTCAAAAGGCGGGCATCGAAAATCAAATCAATTATTATTCGGGAGATGCCATGGACCTGATCCCAAAAATAAACGAAAATTTTAATCTGGTTTTTATCGACGCGGATAAAGAAAATTACCTCAATTATTATCATCTGGTGTTTGATAAATTAAACCCAGGAGCTTTTATTCTGGCAGATAATGCACTTTGGTCGGGAAAGGTAATTGAAGAAGCATCGCCTGCCGATAAAGATACCGTAGGATTATTGGACTTCAATGATTTTGTACAGCAAGATGCCCGTGTTGAAAATTTATTGCTTCCTTTCAGGGATGGGATTATGATGGTGAGGAAATTATAACAGAATTGTATGCTTTTGTCATTTCGATCCCGCTGCAAGCGGGAGAGAAATCTCTTTTTAGGATTGAGATTCCTCCTCATTTCATACGTCGGAATGACAAACAAATGCTTTGGTATGCTTCGCAATCAGAAGTATGAGGGACAACGTCCCCATCCGGGGACGTTGTCCCTGAAGCTCTAAAGACCAGCGCTTGCCCGCCGTTTTTTCTGGCCAGCCCAATTTCAAAAATGACAAATACAAGCTGTCATTTCGATCCCGCTACAAGTGGGAGAGAAATCTCTTTTTAGGATTGAGATTCCTCCTCATTTCATTCGTTCGGAATGACAAACAAATGCTTCGATATGCTTCGCAATCAGGGTGCAGAACCCAATATGAGGGACGACGTCCCCATCCGGGGACGTCGTCCCTGAAGCTCTACAGACCAACGCTTGCCCGCCGTTTTTTCTGGCCTGCCCAACTTCAAAAATGACAAATACAAGCTGTCATTTCGATCCCGATTTATCGGGAGAGAAATCTCTTTTTAGGATTGAGATTCCTTCTTATTTCATTCGTCGGAATGACAAGCAAAATGCTTCGCACTCAGGATAGTATTTTTAATTTAAGCGTGAGCCCAAGATTCCGCGATGTCAGGGAGTGGCCTCGCCTAAGGCGAGGGGAAGGTTTGGATCGGAAAATAAACCAAATCTATGAAAATGTCTTTCCGGTTGAAGTAAAGCGGAATACTGGAATCTTTGGTCGACTCGAGCTTGTCGAGAGGAGGCCTAGGTAAGGTGTTCTCGACAGGCTCGAACTGACACATACACCCTTTGATAAGTTTTGTATTTAGGGTACAGCAAAAATTACTCAAGTCTTATTTTTTTTTTGACTTCTCTCATTCATAGTTTTGAGAAGTCTTATTTTTTTTTTGACTTCTCTCATTTATAGTTTTGAGAAGTCCCATATGAGGGACAACGTCCCCATCCGGGGACGTCGTCCCTGAAGCTTTATAGTTTTGAGAAGTCCCATTTGTACTTTAGAGAAGTCTTATTTTTTTTTTGACTTCTCTCATTTATAGTTTTGAGAAGTCCCGTTTGTAAATGAGAGAAGTCCCATTCTTTCTTTACACAAGTTGTTTTGAGTTAATCCTCTTTTTGTAAAAATTTTTTAAAAAGTTTTACATTGAATTTAAAGGGGAGTTAAGCTGCTCAACTCCCCCTTTTTGCTTCAATTTAAGGCTTTTGTTTTAATTGCAAAGGCAATTTTGGGGGGTGACATTTCGCTTTACTTGGTATCAATGGATATTAATTAACCTTAAAAACAAATATTATGACTATTAAAATCAAATCTCTGGCCCGGATTAATCCACGTGATGTTGCGGCCCCCAAAAAGTTTTATGCCACGGTTGTAAACCAGGGCGATGCAACGCTGAACAGTTTATCGCAACAAATTGCGATGATGTCGACGGTAAGTAAAACGGATGTGTATGCCGTATTGATGGCACTCACCGAAGTGGTTCCAATGGCTTTGGCCGAAGGCAAAATCGTGCGGATGGGTAATTTAGGAAGCTTTCGGGTGATGGTAAACAGCGATGCGGCTGCCACCGAACAGGATGTAACCTCTAATTTGGTAAAACAACTCCGGCTCGCTTACCGGCCCAGCCAGGAACTCAAAACCCAGGTCGAAACTTTCCAAGTTGAGAAAGCCTAAACCGAACAAAACCCGACCAAAATGGCCGGGTTTTTCTTTTTAATATAACCTCTCAACTACATTTTCTTAAAATTTCTTGAATCTTGTGTCTTGAATCTTGTGCCTTGTGAATCTTGTATCTTAAATCTTGTATCTTGAATCTTGTGTCTTGAATCTTAAATCTCGTGTCTAATTTCTAACCTCTAAAGTCTAGTATCTTAAAAATATTCCTATATTTAATCCTTGAAATTCTTTCCTGCCCTTGGATCATATTTGTTGACAAAGAATTTCGAGCTCCCCAAACAGTGAAAAATAAACCCGGGTTTTATGAATCTGGAACATATATAAGTGCACAAAAGGTGCGCAATACAACACAATCTGGGTGGATAAAGTCCAGTTTATGGACTTTATATACAAGTTAGCGTTCATGCAAAAAAAAGATAACAGAAGACTAAATAAAAATGAAAAACAAACGTACAAATAGCACATTTGCAAGCTCCAACCCACAAGCTTATTCTTCAGCTTGCAAAAGAGCTATTTTTTGCCTTCACATGATGCTAATTAAACTATAGATGATAAAAATAAAGGAAGACATATTTCAATATTATTTCTATTTCGTTCAGGAAAGAATGAATATTTTTTGGAATAAGTATTATAACAAAACTCCCCCTTGGTCAGATGACAAAATATTAAGATTCCATAAATTCACTAACGTATATAGGGCATCGGACAGAGTAAGTCAATACTTGATAAAGAATGTCATTTACAATGAAGAGGAAAAGTTTAATGAAGAAGACATTTTATTAAGAATTCTTTTTTTTAAAATTTTTAATAAAATAGAGACATGGGATTTTATTGAAAACAAAATTGGAAAAATTAGAACTACTAACTTCAACTTAGAACACATTAATAAACTACTGGCTGAAAGAAAATCACTAACGCCAATATTCAGCAATGCTTACATGATGACTGGCACACATTCAAAATTTAATCATTTACATTTTAAACATGAAAAATGGCTACAAATGGTGAAAGATGAAATGATTGGTGACCGAATTTTTAGAAAAGTATTAAATGCTAAATCATTAAGAGAAATATATAACTTATTAAGAACCTGTTCTTTTTTAGGAGATTTTCTAGCGTATCAATACACTATTGATTTTAATTATTCTCCTGTTATTAACTTTAATGAAGATTCATTTGTTAAAGCTGGAATTGGAGCAATCAGAGGAATTAAGAAATGTTTCGAACCTTTAGGGAAAAGCACTTATGAGGATGCAATAAGATACACACAAGAAAATTTTGAAAAATACCAAGATCAATTTGGGTATACTGGATTTAAAAACCTATTTGGCAGACCTCCAACTCTGATTGATATACAAAACTGTTTCTGTGAAACAGATAAATATTTAAGAGCAAAGAGACCTGATTTACAAGTAGACAATATTCGTATAAAACAAAAATACAAAGAGGTTTATAAACCATTAAATTTATATTTCCCACCTAAGTGGGGGATTAATTCAAATATTGAAAAATCATGTTTACAGCAGAATATGAAGGGATTAACTCTTTTTTAGTAGGAGCCTCAAACCTTCTTCTTAGAGAAGGTGTTCATCGCAAAACTAGAGGATCAAATTGTTGGGAGTTACCAGCTCCATTTATGTTTAAAATTAGAAATCCAACAGCAAGGTTGGTTACTATCCCACAACGAAATTGGAATCCAGTACTCCCTTTTGCTGAATCATTATGGCTAGCTATGGGGAGAAATGACCTGGCTTTCATTAGTCATTATTTGAAAAAGATGAATGATTATTCAGATGATGGATTCTTCCTACGTGGAGGATATGGTCCCAGATTAAGAAAATATAATGGAATCCGAAATGATTATAGAATAAGTAATACAATTCATGCTAAAATAGATAACTCAGGTGCTTCTCAAGTTGATCAATTCAAATATATCTGTAAGAACTTTGAAAGTGATATAAATACCCGCCGAGCAATTATTAATATCGGTGACCCTCCTAAAGACTGTTTTGAAATAAATGGGAGCTTGAAGACAACTTTAGACTTTCCTTGCACAAGACTTCTTCATTTTCAAAAAGACTCAAATGAAGCCAAATTAAACTTAACAGTTTATATGAGATCCAACGATTTTATGTGGGGAGCAAGTGCAGTTAATATCTTCAACTTTACGTTTATTCAAGAGTACTTCGCAAAAATTTTGAATTTGGAAATTGGAGAATACTATCATATAGCTAATAACTTTCACTACTATGAAAGGCATAAGGAACAAATAAAGAACATTTCAAAAGTAGTTGATGTTGAAGATAATGGTTTTAATTATTCAAAATCATTTATAAACCTCACTGAATTTGACATACAAATTCAAAAACTCCAGAATGAAGAAGAAAAATTAAGGACAGATGGTGCCAATGAAATAGTAAATTTTGATGATGATTTTTTTAATGATTGGTTTAAAACCTTTTATTGTTATAATACTAAGCATAAAGTTGAATTTTCGAATCCAATATTGAATGAACTTTTTAAAAAATACCAAACGTTATGAACGAAAAAAGTATTAAACAAATAACAGACGAAATAACAACTATTCTTCTGAAAAAAAACGCAGACTATGGTGGTGCAAGTTTTGATTTAGGCCTAAATGGGAATATGGTTCACCTTTGGGATAAAGTAAGTCGTTTTCGAAGCTTGATAGGGTGTGATAAAAAAGAACCAAACTTTGAGGGTGTTGAGGATACGCTAAAAGATATCATTGGTTATGCCATAATTGGGTTACATATTCTTAAGGATGGCAATATAAAAGACAAAATGTATGGACAAGACGCATAATGTTTTCATTAGTCATCATGG
>PHDM01000002.1 GCA_002840985.1 Bacteroidetes bacterium HGW-Bacteroidetes-17 | reverse complement strand
TAGCTTAAAATAGATAATAGGCAAAACAAAATTGCACTTTTGCTGGGTTCATTATACCTCATTTTTCTAACTGGCTTTTTTCGAGGTGGAAGCTTTGAATATGTATTAACGGACCTAAGAGGGAAATTGCCGCTCTTGGTATTTCCATTAATTATTGTGGGCATGCCTACTCTTAGCAAAAAAAAATTAAATGTTTTATTGCTTTTCTTTGTTGCCGCAGTTCTATCTGGAACTATTTTCAGTGCAATTGAATTATTTGGAAGAAAATTTATCGAAATCCGGGATATTTCTGTTTTTATATCCCCGGTTCGATTCGGATTAATGATTTGTTTTGCGATTGTTATCCTCTTAGGATTTATTTTCGTAGATAAATTGCAGAAACAGTTAACTAAAATGCTGTTTGCAACCCTTGTCTTATGGTTTCTTTTTATCCTGATCAAATTAGAGTCGGGAATGGGAATTTTAATTTTAAGCATCCTAACTGTCGTATTTTCAATAAGAGAGCTCTTCAAATCAGGATCAATTGTCCTGAAAATCGTTTTTTCATCTTTACTTATTTCGTCTTTAATTGCTGTTTGGATATTTATTAACAATGAATTGGATCATTTTTATACCACTCCCAAAATCGAAATCAGTCAACTCGAAAAAACTACGACCCATGGGAATGCTTACCTACATGACACCATCAATTACGGTATTGAAGACGGTAAATATATTGGGTTATATTTGTGTGAAGACGAGCTTAAGGAAGCCTGGGAAGCTCGTAGCTCTTATGATTTTGATGGTCTTGATGAAAAAAGACAAGCTCTGCGTTCAACACTCATCCGGTTCCTGACATCCAGAGGGCTTTATAAAGATAAGGAGGGAGTTCGACAACTTACTAATGAAGAAATTGGTTTTATTGAAGGTGGAATCGCCAATTCAAATTATATTTATAAACCCGGAATAAGAAGCCGGATTTCGAAAATATTATTTGGGTATGAAGTTTATCAAAAAACAGCAGACCCAAACGGCAATTCTTTAGTTCAAAGAATCGAATATTGGACTGCATCTATAAATATTATCAAGGAAAATTTTTGGTGGGGAGCCGGTACAGGAAACATCCCACACGAATTTGAGGCCCAGTACAATGAAATGAACTCAAAACTATCTCAAAAAAACCGCATGGAATCGCATAACCAATATTTATTAGTAATGATATCCCTTGGCATATTGGGGTTCATTTGGTTCATTTTTGCACTCATTTATCCCGGTATAAAAACCAGGGCTTTTTCTGATTACCGATATCTTGCTTTTTTGTTGATTATCCTTATTTCCATGCTTACCGAAGATACCATTGAAACACAAACAGGGGTCACCTTTTTTGCGTTTTTCAACACAATATTTCTTCTTAACTCGAAAGATAAAAGCAAATAGGCAGATTAATACCGAAAATCGTATCTTAGCTAAAGAAAAATTCTAATAATGCAAAAAGTAAACCTGAGTATAAACTACCTCGAATATGATCAGATAAGTGATCTGGATTTGAAAGATCGTGAGTTGGTAATTGAAGCTGAAAAAATTGTTTCTACAGCGTATGCACCTTATTCAAAATATTATGTCGGAGCAGCATTACGATTAGAAAATGGTCAGATAATAACCGGCAATAATCAGGAAAATGTTGCTTATCCTTCAGGCATTTGTGCCGAACGGGTAGCTATTTTTTATGCTTCAGCACAATACCCTGATCAGAAAATTGAATCGATTGCAATCACTGCTAAAGCCGGCGACTTTGTCATTAAAAACCCTGTTGCTCCATGCGGTTCTTGCCGACAAGTATTGGCCGAATATCAAACCAAACAAAAAAGCCCAATTAAAATTATCCTGAAAGGTGAAACCGGAAAAATTCAGGTTATTTCAAGTGTCGACGATATTTTACCCTTCATGTTTCATGCCGAAGAGTTAAAAAAGTAAAGCTAAAACCTAAAGTCATGCAATTAATCTCCACAAAAATTTGCAAAACCAGCGATATCGGAATTAACGATAATTTATTTGGAGGAATGATGCTTCAATGGATTGATGAAGCAGCAGGAGCAATGGCAGCTTCAACTTGTTGCACTCCAAATATGATTACGCTGAAGATGGACGAAGTGGTCTTTAAAAAACCGGTTAAAGTTAACCAACATATCCGCATTTATGGCAAAGTCAATCACATCGGACGAACTTCAATATCACTTACGATGGAAGCGCGTAGATTTGACTTTGAAGAACATGAAGAATCAGTAGTTTGTTCAACCAAAATGTTATTTGTTAAAATTGATAAAAATGGGAAAGCCTCCCCTATTAATCAAGAGGTTTGTGAAAAACTCAGACAAAAACTTAAATAAAACTAAAATGAACAAAAAAAATCTTCTTCTACTACCACTTGTATTTATTCTCTTTTCAATGAAATCGGATAAACCGGCTTATAAACTGTTCCAGGCAAATGGTAAGGAGGTAAAATATAAAAAACTTCTGACTACAGCCAAAGATGCCGATATTGTTTTTTTTGGAGAATTCCACAACAATCCGATATGCCACTGGCTGGAACTTGAACTCACACAAGACATTTACAATTTTAAGAAAACCCAGTTGGTATTAGGTGCCGAGATGATAGAAGCTAATGATCAGGAAGTTTTGGATGAATACCTGAATGAAGAAATTGATGCCGAAACTTTTGAGCAGGAAGCTGAATTATGGAAGAATTATAAAACCGATTATAAACCCCTTGTAGAATTTGCAAAAACAAATCATTTAAGATTTATTGCTACAAATATCCCCAGAAAGTTTGCTTCACTGGTGAATAAAAAAGGTTTTGAAGGTCTAGATACTTTATCGTGGGAAGAAAAATCCTTTATAGCTCCATTACCTATAAAATACGATCCAGAATTACCAGGTTATAAAAGCATGATTGAAATGATGAAAGATATGCCTCATGTTACGGCTAACATTGCTAAAGCACAGGCTATAAAAGATGCGACCATGGCATATTTCATTTTAAAAAACTGGACAAAAGGAAAAACTTTTATCCATTACAATGGTTCCTATCATTCAAATAATTACGAAGGAATTATCTGGTATTTACAACAATCAAATCCTGAGCTCAAAATTATTACCATTGCAGCCGCAGAACAAAAATCTGTAAAACCTTTGGCAAGAGAAAATAAAAACCTGGCGAATTTCATTCTGGTAACACCCGAAACAATGACAAAAACCTATTAATGGAAATGATTATTTTTTATTGACCAGCGATTATTGATTCTCAATAACGAAATTTCTTATTACCTGATCCTTTATTCTGGATTCTGTATTCTTCACGAAAACGTGAAAAATGCGTTTGCCAAAAAATTCCAGATAGTAACCACTGCTATCACAAATACCTTTGCCAGATAAAAATTTAATTTGTACTTACTGACAAGCAACCAAAGAATCAGGGTATTAATACCAAGTCCGATGAGTGAGATTACAATAAATTCAGAATATTCAAAAGCAATGTTTGGATTCGTACTTTTAAATGTCCAGATGCGGTTAAAGAAATAATTAGATGATGCGGCCATCATAAACCCAATGGCATTTGCCAGATATTTTTGTACTTTGAAAACTTCCTTAAACAAATAGGTAACCCCAAAATCAATCAGCAATCCCGAAAAGCCAACCACCCCAAATTTCAGAAACTTTAAATAAAAGGATTTGGACAAAAAATCTGACATCATTGTATTCTAAAGCTGCACTAATAAAACGATATTTTTGCCATCTCTTACAATATCAACAGAAATAATCTGACCTGCCTCAAGTTTTTTTAATCTGTTCATATAATCATAGATGTTTTTAATTGGCTTACCATCAATGGCAACAATTCTGTCGTTTTTCAACACGCCGGCTTTAGCAGCCGGACGATCAGGAGTAACCGCACCAACACCCAGTCCATTTTCCTCAGTTGATGTAAAATCAGGCATGATCCCTAAAGTCACCTTTAATTGGCGTCCGTATCTTGCCTGTTTTTTTGGACCAGCTACTTGGAAACTTAAACTTTCATTACGATTGGCAATATCCATAATAACTTCAAAAGCAAAATCTGCAATAAGTTTTTCACCTTCAAAATTGATCAATTCAGTATCATCTTTTGGGGTATGATAATCGGGGTGTGCTCCTGTAGTAAAGAAAAAAACTGGAATATTTTCGCCATAAAAAGCAGCATGGTCTGAAGGTCCATAGCCTTCCGGAGAATAAGCCAACTCCAGTTTAAAATTCTTTTTATGCATTTCTAAAATACTTTCTGCTTCTACCGAAGTTCCGGTTCCATTAATAAGCATTTTATTTGATTCTTTATCAAGTCGGCCAATCATGTCGAAGTTGAACATGGCATCAATTGATTTCACATCAACCAAACTATGTTTGGTAAAATAGGTCGAACCGAGCAGTCCCATTTCTTCAGCATCGAATGCAATGATGATTAGACTCCTTTTTAATTTATTTTTCATCGAAGCTAACTTCTCCCCTAATTCAATAATTCCGGCAACACCTGATGCATTGTCATCAGCACCATTATGAACCGCATTTAGATCGGGTTCGCGTGAGCCTGAACCTTGTCCACCCATTCCAAGATGATCATAATGAGCTCCTATGACGATATATTTGTTCTTGAGAATTGGATCGCTTCCTTCGATCATAGCTACAACATTTTGTGTTTTCACTCTCTGCTGAACAATTTCGGTCGTTGCTGAAACACTCACATTCAAAGGGAAAGATTTTGTCTGCATTAAACTGTCGATGGTCAACTCAAGTTCTTCAACCGATGTATTTTCATCCTTAAATAACTTATTGGCTACTTCACGTTTAATATTGATAACAGGCAAACCGGCATTCGAAGATGTTTTATCAAAATACAAGGTAACCAGTTTATCTTCTGCATCAAATTTTTTACCTGATACAAATATAACCCCTAGAGCTCCCTTATCACGGGCAGTTAAAACCTTTTCCCGATCATCTGCAAAAAGCAGGAATTTACTATCCTCTTTTGAATTTTCAGGATCTCCTCTCAGTATCAAAGCCCAGTTACCTTCAACCTCAATGTTTGCATAATCATTCCATTTGAGGCTGTCAGTATCGATTTCCAACCCATAACCTGCAAACACAACCCCGGCATTCAAGCTTGTGCTTGCACTAAAAGAATAAGGAGCAAAGTCCTGATCAACTTTTCCTTCAAAGTTTAAAAAACTCAGGCTGTTTTTGGCACCTAATTTTACATCGGTAACCACTTCAAAGTATTGAAAACCATGATCGCCTAACAATTTAGCAAAAGGTTTAATCTGATCACGAATATATTTGGCAGCCAACAAACCTGCCGGAGAACCTGATAATCGCCCTGCTAATTCATCCGATGCAAGATAGGTGATATGTTGATTAAGTTCAGAGATATTAATTTCTGATTTAACTAATTTCTGGGCATTAAGATTAATTTGAAAAGTCAAAACCAAGGCAGTAAGAAGTAGGATATATTTTTTCATCAGTTTATATTTTGGTTGTGCAAAAGTAGTCATTAATAATTATTTGTTTAAATTTCGGTATGTGGGTCAATTTATTAAAATTATGTGTATCAATTTATCTTTACGGACGAATAAACTTGGGAAATTCCTATCGGGCCTTTTCTCTTGTTCCCATTGGAATCACCTTTGATCTATTTTCCAGTTTTTTATTACTAAATAGTTTGCGGTAAGTAATGTGCCTTTTTGCAAATTTCCCACCAACAGAAGCGTGCAATGCTTCCATTTTGGGATTAAAGTCGCCTACCCACGACAGTTCAACTTCTTTATAATGTGGTTTTCTTTTCATTACCTTATCCATGTGCCAGAAAATCCCGGATTCAATTCCCGATTTTTGGAATTCAGGAACCACACCCATTATCGTAATCCTTGTCCTTTTAATTGCTTTTGTTTTAAGAAGCCAAAAAAATCGTAACTTATTGATCAGATGCATCTTCCCTTTCATCGGTTTTAATATCTGGTTGGCATCAGGGAACATCACAAAAAATGCAATAGGCCTATTGTTTGCGTATACAAACCAAATAAACTCCTCGTCAATTAGGGCCTTTGCCTCCCTGAAAGATGCCCATAAATCATCTTTATTTATTGGTGTAAAATTTTCGTGATATTGCCATGCACTATCATAAACTTCCTTTAAGTCGCTCAGGTATTTATCCACCTTATCCATTTCAAAATGCTGAAATTTATAGGCAGGTTTCTGTCGAACCCAGTCCGCAATTTTCCAGAACCTTTCTGGAAACGGCACCGTCATATCCAAATGATTGGTAACCTGCTCAAAATAAGATTCAAAACCGTAATCTTCAAAAAACTTTCTATAATAAGGTGGGTGATAATTCATCCCAAAACTTTGAGGCATGAATCCTTCAACCAATAAACCCCAAAAATTGTCATTCTCTCCAAAGTTTATCGGTCCATCAACAGCCTCCATCCCTTTCGCTTTAAGCCATTCCATACATTTATCAAACAATATAAAGGCAGCTTTTTCATCATCAATACATTCGAAGAAACCCATTCCACCCGTGGGTTGCTCAAATTTATAAGCCTTTTTTTCGTTCACAAAAGCAGCAACTCTTCCAATCAATTTATCATTGTCGTCGACCAATAACCAGCGAATAGCATCGCCATGCTTATAAAAAACATTCTTATTCGGATTAAATACACCATTGATCATATTATCCAACGGACAAACCCAATTCGGATCATTTTTGTAGATGATATGAGCAACTTTAATGAACTTTTTTGCATGGGCTTTTGTAGTAACCTCTATTAGTTTCATACTTGAATTTATTTTCGATAATTTACAAATAATTTATCAATCTTGCTTATATAAAGAGTTTTATATTTCCCCAAAACATCATCAAATGAAGTTCGACTGGAATATTTAATTCAAGTGTAAAAATATTAAATAAAATCGGAAAATCTAAACCCGGCGCACACTTCCGTTATTCTCATGAATTTTCTAATTATATTTGCAATAAATAAGCCGTCCACAGCGTGAAAAAAATTTATGTCCTTATACTAAAATCTTATCTCGGGCCCCTGGTCATGACTTTTTTCATTGCATTATTCATTATTGTAATGCAATTTCTTTGGAGATATGTTGATGATCTGGTAGGCAAAGGACTTGAATGGTATTTAATTGCTGAATTATTATTCTATGCTTCTGCTACTTTTGTTCCACTTGCATTACCGCTTGCCATTTTACTTGCATCATTAATGACCTTTGGTAATATGGGTGAACATTACGAACTGGTATCCATGAAAGCTGCCGGGATCTCGCTGCAAAAAGCGATGAAACCTTTGGTAATTTTATCAATACTGATCAGTTTACTAGCTTTTTACTTCTCAAATAACATATTGCCTATTGCCAATCTAAAATTTCAGTCACTTTATTATGATATCCGTGAAAAAAAATTGACTTTTAATATCAAAGAAGGCATTTTTTATGCTGATATGGACAATTACGTAATCCGCATAGGTAAAAAGGACAATGATGATATCCACATCAGTGATGTAATGATATATAATCATTCTGATCAGCTTGGGAACATTGAGGTAACCATTGCTAAAACAGGGAAGATGGAAACCACACCCGATGGCAGATATATGATTTTTACATTATATGACGGATATAATTATAAGGAAAAGATAGATGAACAAGGTCATCGGGATACTCGGCCATTTGAACGCTCATCATTTGATGAAGAAAATAAAAAATTTGACCTTGGAAATTTTCAGATGAATCATTCGGATGAAGATCTTTTCAGAAAGCATTACATGATGCTTGATATAAAACAACTTGAATTTTCCATCGACTCCCTTTCACTTATTAAAAATGCAAGGGCAGAAGAATTTGCCATTGGGCGACAAAATAACTTTCAATTCTATAACAAAATTGATTCGGGTGCATTTGTATCAAATGATCCCAATTCAATTGATACAGGAATTGACTTATCAAGCATGAGCGCTTACAATAAACGCGATTTGCTCGAAAAATCTTTGAACAGCACTTTGGGTATCAGCAGTACCTTAAATTATGAAGTGGATGAATTGAAACGGCAGCAAGAATACATCACTAAATACATTATCACCATTTATGAAAAATTCACCCTGTCGTTCGCATGCTTGATTCTTTTCTTTATTGGAGCACCTCTTGGAGCAATTATCAGAAAAGGTGGGCTCGGTCTTCCTGTTGTTATTTCAGTCATTTTCTTCATCATCTTTCATATTTCGACAATTACAAGTAAAAAATATGTACTTGCGGGAGTTCTCTCTCCTGAAATTGGGATGTGGATTGCTTCAGCGGTATTACTTCCAATCGGAATTTTCCTGACTTATAAAGCAACTGCCGATGCGCCATTACTTGATGCGGATGCATGGCGAAAAGCAATCAGAATGGGAATAAATTTTTTCAGTAAAGCAGATAAAACATCAGCTTAAAATATGAAGATTTTATTTTTATGTAATAAATTACCTTATCCACCGAATGAAGGTGGGTCGATGGCAATGAACATGATGATAGAAGGTTTTTTAAAAGCAGGGCAACAGGTTAAAGTTTTAGCTGTCAGCAGTACTAAAAATCTTTTCAACCCTATAGCAATTCCCGAAGACTATTTGACAAAAACCAGTTTAGAAAATGTATTTCTAGACCTCTCCCCACGATTTTTACCTGCGATTTACTGTTTTTTTACACACAAATCTTATCATGTTCATCGTTTTATTTCTAAAGACTTCGAACAAAAATTAGTACAGATTTTGCAAGATCAGGAATTCGATATTATCCAGGTTGAAACTGTTTTTCTGACACCTTATTTAAAAACCATTGCAAAATATTCGAAAGCAAAAGTATTTCTTCGTGCCCATAATATTGAACACCTTATCTGGAAACGATTAACCGAGAATACTAAGAATCCCTTCCGCAAACTCTATCTTGATCATTTATCCGTTCAACTGAAAAACTACGAAATTGATCATTTGGATAAGTATGATGGAATTGTTTGCATTTCGAAGATTGATGCAGAATATTACCTGAATTTGACCACAGAACCTGTAATAACAGCAACTTTTGGAATCAATCCCGAAGAATATCCCATAAGCCGGATCAAGGAAGCAGGGCCTGACTTGTTTTTTATTGGGGCAATGAATTGGATGCCAAACGCAGCAGGTTTAAAATGGTTCCTTTCTGAAGTTTGGCCAGCTGTCCATGAGGTCCTTCCTGAACTCAGGTTTTACATTGCAGGCAGAGAAATTCCAGCCTGGCTGAAGGCTTTTGAATCAAATCATGTTAGGTTGGTTGGAGAAGTTGAAAATGCAAAAAATTTTATTTCTTCCAGATCGATCATGATCGTACCTTTGCATTCAGGTAGCGGGATTCGGATTAAAATTATTGAAGGAATGGCATTGGGAAAAACAGTAATCTCAACAACCATTGGTGCAGAAGGAATTGATTATGAAAACGGTAAAAACATATTAATTGCAGATACTAAAGATGAATTTGTTGAGCAAATTAGAAAATGTATCGAAGAAGTAAATTTCATTCAAAATCTGGGTAACGAAGCTCACAAAACCATCATTGCAAATCATAATGCAAATACGATCATCAAAGATCTTTTATCATTTTATCAAAAATATTTAAACAATTGAGTAGTCATGAGCGACGATAAAAAAATAATATTTTCAATGGTAGGTGTAAGTAAGACTTACCCTCCTGCAAAAACAGTTCTCAAAAACATTTACCTCTCATTTTTTTATGGTGCAAAAATCGGAATTATCGGTTTAAATGGCTCTGGTAAATCGAGTTTGCTTAAAATTATTGCCGGAGTTGATAAATCTATCCAGGGTGAAGTTGTGTTTTCTCCAGGTTATAAAGTTGGTTATCTGGAACAGGAACCGCAGTTGGATAATTCAAAAACAGTGAAAGAAATTGTGCAGGAAGGCGTTCAGGAAATTGTTGATATATTGCAAAAATATGAAGAGATCAATGCTCGTTTTGCCGAACCCATGAGTGATGACGAAATGAACAAACTGATTGACGAGCAGGGTAGAATTACAGAACTCATCGACCAGAAAGACGCGTGGGAACTGGATAATAAACTTGAGCGGGCCATGGATGCATTGCGCTGTCCGGATGGAGATTTGAATGTAAAAAACCTTTCTGGAGGAGAGCGCCGTAGAGTTGCACTTTGTAGGTTGTTATTATCCGAGCCCGAAATTTTACTTCTCGATGAGCCTACCAACCATCTAGATGCCGAATCGGTTGAATGGCTCGAAAACCATTTAAAGAATTATGCCGGAACGGTTATCGCTGTGACCCACGATCGATACTTTTTAGACAATGTTGCAGGATGGATCTTAGAACTTGACCGTGGTGAAGGTATACCATGGAAAGGGAATTATTCGTCATGGCTTGATCAAAAAAGCAAAAAACTGGCAATGGAGGAAAAAACGGAAAGCAAAAGACGTAAAACCCTTGAGCGCGAATTGGAATGGGTGCGAATGGCTCCAAAGGCAAGGCATGCAAAATCAAAGGCCCGTTTGGCCTCTTACGAAAAATTATTGAGTCAGGATAGCGGACAAAAAGAAGAAAAACTTGAATTGTACATTCCCAATGGTCCTAGGCTTGGCAATATGGTTATTGAAGCCAACCAGATTTCAAAATCATACGGCGATAAAATCCTTTTCGAAAATCTGGATTTCAGCTTACCCCCTGCCGGAATTGTAGGAATTATTGGTCCGAACGGTGCCGGAAAAACAACATTGTTCCGCCTGATCATGGGCCTCGAAACTCCCGATAGTGGAAGTTTTAAAGTTGGCGAAACCGTTAAGTTAAGCTATGTCGATCAGGCTCATGCATCCATTGATCCTCAAAAAACGGTATGGGAAGTAATTTCTGAAGAAAACGAAATCATCAAGTTGGGCGATCATTCCATGAACTCAAGGGCCTATGTTGCCCGTTTCAATTTTAGCGGGGCTGATCAGGGCAAAAAAGCAGGGGTACTTTCAGGTGGTGAACGGAACCGTTTGCATTTGGCTCTAACCCTGAAACAGGAAGCCAATGTGTTATTGCTCGATGAGCCTTCAAATGATATTGACGTAAACACCCTGCGAGCACTTGAAGAAGGTCTTGAAAATTTTGCGGGCTGTGCGGTAATCATCTCACACGACCGATGGTTTTTAGATCGGGTTGCCACGCATATCCTTGCTTTTGAAGGCAATTCGCAGGTTTATTTCTTCGAGGGTGGTTATTCCGATTATGAAGAGAACAAGAAAAAAAGATTGGGTGATACAGCTCCGAAACGAATCCGCTATAAGAAATTAAAGATCGACTAGTGACCGATATTTTTAAGGCATATTACCATTCTCCAATCGGACTGATTGAATTATCTGCAAATCATAAACAGATTATTGGGCTTTATTTTGTTGAAAAAGAAGATGCTTCAACAGATATTCCTGAAATCCTGACTAAAGCCTTAAAGCAATTGGATGAATATTTTTCGGGGAAGAGAATCAATTTTGAACTGGACCTTTTTCCGGAAGGATCGGAATTTCAGAAAAAGGTTTGGGATCAGCTTTTAAAAATTCCTTTCGGGACCACAAAATCTTATCTGAATGTTGCCAACGCTTTGGGTGATCGAAATGCTTTACGGGCAGTCGGAAATGCCAACGGAAAAAATAAAATTTCTATCATCATCCCATGTCACCGGGTAATTGGCGCAAACGGCAGCCTTACTGGTTTCGGTGGTGGAATTTGGCGAAAAAAATGGTTGCTGGAGCATGAGCAAAAATATGTTCAGGGTTCTTTATTCTAAGTACTTAAAGTGAGCTAAAGTTTGGCCTGCCTGCCGTAGGAAGGAGTGACTAAAGTTTAAAGATAAATATCAATCAAAAATATTTGAGCAAACACGATGGATAATCAAGAATTAAAAAACATTCTGATTGAGGAATTAGGCAACATACCTTTTAAGGACAAAAAATTAATTAATGAAGAAGGAACAATTCCAGGTTTATTGTTAGAAAGACTAATCCTTATATATAATAAGAAGAAGAAGTTTTCAAAGATTATGCTGATTGTTCTTTTAATTCTTTTGATGATCTTTCTATTTTTAAATTATTTTCTTGAAGAAGAAGGAATATCTCTCATACTTTTTGGGGCCATCATTCTAATTCAAATTCCTCAATTAATTTTTCATCCCGATTATAAGGATAATTCAAAAAGAGCGTTAATTTTCAACCTATTTAAAACAATGGATGTTCAGGAAAAAAGTTAGATTTTTTGTTGATCTCAATTTATTTTTTCAATGATCAATCTAATTATACCTGTTCGGATCAAAAGCTTTTGGTTCCTGAGATAGGGTTTGTTGGGTCACGATTTCCTCAACCAATTTTCCGGTGGCCGGACCCAATGATAAACCCATCATCGCATGACCTGTCGCAACAATTAGATTTTCAAAACTATCCGATTTGCCAATATAAGGCAACCCATCAGGAGAAGTGGGCCTCAGTGCACTCCAAATTTTTTCTTCCTCAGGATAATCCAATTTTAATCCTGGATAATATTCGGGCAGTGATTTCAATATTCCCTGAACTTTCCTTTTATTAATTTTAGATAAGTCAGAACCAATTTCCATGGTTCCGCCTATCCTCAAATATTCGCCCATTGGTGTTACTGCAACCCTTGCTTCAATTAACAGTGCAGGATAATGAGGTTTATCTTTTATTTTTTCAAAAGTCATGCTGTAACCCTTACCACCCTGCATCGGGAGTTTTATTTTTAATTTTTTGGCAAGATTACCTGAAAATGCACCTGCTGCTAAAACCATTGTATCAGCTTCAATCTGTTTATCCCCAATAACTATTTGCTTAATTTTTCTGTTATTGATTACAAATCCACTCACTTCCTGATTCAACTCAAATTTTACTTTCTGGTTTTTTAAAAATTGAATCAATTGCCTGATTAAAATATTGGGGGTTAAATGCGCATCCGATTTATACAAAACTCCTCCCGCAATCGTTACCTCTCGATTTTCAAGTTTATTTATTTCCAGGGAATTTAAAATCTGAATATCCAGACCAAGTTTTGATGCTCTTTTGGCAAGTTCAATTTCTTCCTTTAGCGTTCGTTCCAGCTTGCACAGCATCAGAATCCCATCATTCTTCAACTCAAACGAAAAATCATCTTCTTGTGCCAATTGTTGGTATAATTCTTTGCTGAATAAATTCAGGTTAAGTAAAGGATGCTCCGAATTTTCGATATGTTTTTTATTTGCCTTTTGATAAAATTTCCATCCCCAACTTAACAAATCTTTATTTAAAGAAGGATAAAAGCGAAAAGGACTTTCAGGATTGAACATCCATTTAAACCCTTTATAAACAATACCAGGTGCAGCAAGCGGCGTAAAATGACTTGGAACAATCATTCCCGCATTACCGGTAGAACAAGTCGACTCCAGATTTGATTGATCAATGATGGTTATGTCGAGCTTATGTTTACTTAAATAATAAGCCGACATTAAACCAACAATTCCCCCACCGATGATTACGACTTTTTGCATTTTATCTTTAAATTAACTGAAAACCTTCAGGGAATTGATCTTCCTCATCAATAATAATATTATTAAATCCAAGCAATTGTGCCCAGCCTTCAATACTAGGAATTATCCCATCGAATTCACCAATTTTAGTCACGCCCTCAACCCTACCAATAAACTTTGTCCCGATGATACTTTCATGAATAAAAGGATCGCCGATTTTTAATTTTCCTTTGGCAAACCACTGTGCCATACGTGCCGAAGTCCCGGTTCCACAAGGAGATCGATCGATGGCTTTATCACCATACAAAACTGCATTTCTGGCAGTTGATGTTGGATCGATGGTTGCACCGGTCCATAACACATGACTCAATCCATGAATATTAGAATCCAATGGATGTACAAAATCATATTTTTCACGAATGGTTTTTCTAATTGCACGTCCCCAATTTATGAGTTGTGAAGTTTCGAATTTCTCCAGTCCCGGGAAATTTTCCTGCACATCTACAATTGCATAATAATTACCGCCATACGAAACATCAATTTTTAGTTTTCCCAGTTCAGGGCACACAACTTCAATGTCAGTTGCCGCTAAATAGGCCGGGACATTTACGAATTTTACGGAAGTGACTTTATTCCCTTTTTGCTTGTAATCGACCAATACTAAACCAGCCGGAGTTTCCAGTCTTAACTTCCCATCAATTTTTGGGCGAATAAGTCCTTGTTCTATCCCACTGGTAACAGTGCCAATGGTACCATGTCCGCACATAGGTAAACAGCCACTGGTTTCGATGAACAATATGGCGATGTCGTTTTGTGGATCGGCCGGTGGATATAAAATACTGCCCGACATAATATCCGATCCCCGAGGTTCAAACATGAGCCCTTTTCTGATCCAGTCAAACTCTTTCAGAAAATGTAAGCGTTTTTCAGATATGGTTTTTCCCTCAAGAATAGGGCCGCCACCTGCAACGAGTCTCACGGGATTACCGCAAGTATGCGCATCAATGCAAAAAAATGTTTTTAGTGCCATCAAAAAAATTATAAAATTTGATCCTGAGATAATTTACCATTTACAGTTCTCCAGATTCCCAATGGATTTGAATTCTTGAGTTCATCTGGCAATAAATTTTCAGGCCAGTTCTGATAACTTAAGGGACGTACAAATCTAGTAATGGCATCAACTCCAACCGCCGTAAATTTAGAATCGGAACTTGCAGGATAAGGTCCTCCGTGATGCATGGATGGACAAACCTCCACCCCCGTTGGAACCCCATTGAAAATAATCCGGCCAACCTTATTACTCAATGATTCAATGATTTCTGAATACTCAACGATTTCATTTTCTTCAGCAATTACTGTTGCGGTAAGTTGGCCCTTTAATTTTTCAACAACTAATTTTAATTCAGCTTTATCCTTACATTTTACTACTAACGAAAATGGGCCAAAAACTTCCTCGTGCAAATTAGGGTTGTTGATGAAATTATTCCCACTCGTCGAGGCAAGCAATGGCCTGCTTTGCAACTTGCTATTTTCGGTGGTAGTCACTCCTTCAACTTTTACATTTTTTTGAGATAGAACTTTATCCAACCCGCTTGAATAGGCTGCAGCGATCCCATCCGTGAGCATTTCTTCCGGCAATGCTTTTTTGATTTCTTCAGCTAAACTTTGAATAAAAGCATTCAAGGATTCACCTTCAATTCCAATCATTAATCCGGGATTTGTACAAAACTGCCCTACGCCTAATGTAACGGATCCTGCGTATATTTTGCCGAATTCCACAGCTCGCTTTTTAATTGCTTCTTCCAATAAAAGAACCGGATTAATACTTCCCATTTCTGCATAAACCGGGATAGGTTCTTCCCGTTGCGCAGCATGATCCATCAGGGCCCTTCCTCCTCGTTGTGAGCCTGTAAACCCGACTGCTTTAATTGCAGGGGTTTTTACAAGCGCAGTACCAACAGTATAACCGGCATCATTCAGGTTTGAAAATACGCCATTTGGCATACCCGTTTTTTCGGCCGCTTTCAAAATGGCCCCACTTACCAGTTCTCCTGTGCCGGCATGTGCAGGATGAGATTTCACAATTACCGGACATCCGGCTGCCAGTGCTGATGCGGTATCTCCGCCCGCAGTCGAATAAGCCAATGGGAAATTACTTGCTCCAAAAACGACCACAGGGCCCAAAGCTTTAAACATTTTTCTTAAATCAGGTTTCGGAATTGGTTGACGATCGGGCATGGCTGTATCAATGCTAGCCTTTACCCAATTACCCTCCTCCAATAATTTTGCAAACATTCTCAACTGGTTCACCGTTCTTCCCCTTTCACCTTCCAATCTCGCTTCCGGCAATGCAGTTTCAAGTGAAGCACGCTTAATAAGAACCTCACCCAAATTCATGATTTCATCTGCAATCGCAGCCAGGAATTTAGCTCTTTTTTTCTGCGATGTTTTACTATAAATGGGGAAAGCAAATTTAGCTAAACTCACTGCCTCTTCAACTTCATCATCGGTCGCTGCATAAAATCGATCACTTAATGGTTCTCCCGTTGTAGCATTATATGTGTTAAAAATTTGATTGCCCTTATTACTTTGCTTATTTCCAATATTGTTTTTACCTGTTATCATTTTAATATTTTTTTATAAATCTAAATAATTTGGCAAAATCGGTCGCGTTTTTAATGCAAAATCTATGATCCGAAGCACTCTTTTTCTTTCATCGCCTATAAGTGGTAACCTTGGTGCCCTTACATTTTCAGTGCCGATTCCGGTTGCTACTTCTGCCAATTTAATATTCTGAACCAGTTGCGGATTTACATCCAGCTCAAGTAGTGGAAGAAACCATCGATAAATCATTAAAGCTTCTTCAATCTTACCGGCCTTTGCAAGTCGAAAGATTGCCACAGTTTCTCGCGGAAATGCACAAACCAATCCTGCGACCCAACCATCAGCTCCCATCAATAAAGATTCCAGACCTAAGGTATCAACTCCGGTCAAGATTTTATATCGATCACCAAATCGATTGATCATTCGGGTTACATTACTAATATCCCTGGTTGATTCCTTCACTGCCTGAATGTTTTTTACAGTTTGTAATTCTTCAAACATATCCGGTGTCACTTCAATTTTATAATCTACAGGATTGTTATAAATCATAATTGGCAAATCAGTAGCAGCTGCTATTTCCTTAAAATAAACCAGTGTTTCATGATCGGTTGCTTTATACCTCATCGGGGGTAAAAGCATTAAACCGTGAGCACCATTTTTTTGAGCTGTTTCAGCGGCTTTTATCGCACCTCTGGTTGATTGTTCCGCTACATTAATAATAACAGGAATCTTTCCCTCAACCAAATTGATGGTTTCTTTAACGAGTACCGTTTTTTCTTCATTGCTTAAAGTACTTGCCTCACCAAGTGTTCCACCCAAAACGATCCCACTCACTCCTGCTTCAAGTTGAGCATTAATATTTAATCCGAATGTTTTTAAATCTAATTTATCATCCGCGGTAAACTTTGTTGTAACTGCAGGATAAACTCCTTTCCATTCAACTTTCATATATCAATTTTATTTAAATATTTATTTAGGTACAATATTACTTCTTTATATTTCATTACACTTCATCGATATTATCAAATATCAACACTATTTTAACCTTTTTAAATATTTTTATTGTTAATTTTGATCATCCCTAAAACAAATCGAATGAGTCAGGTTTAATAATGATCAATCCATAATGAAAGCAATACTTTTTAAAATCCCGAAGAATGATGAGGGAAGCATCAAGCTTGAAGAGGACAAAGAACCCTATTTTTACGGGTTTCTTCATTATCATCCCGAAATTCAGATCACCCTTATATTAAAAGGTGAAGGGGAGTTCATTATCGGAGGAAAAAGAGGCAGATTTAAGCCGGGGAATCTATTTATCATTGGTCAAAATGATCCACACGTTTTTCTTTCGGATAAAATTTATTACGAAAACAATAATAAAATCTCGCATTCCATTTCTGTTTTTTTTAATCAGTATATTTTCGATCGACTTTTTTATGATTTTAAAGAATTACAAATACTTGGGAAGTTTTCAGTAGACTTTTCAAAAGGGATTATAATAGAATCAACCATGGGTGAAATTCAGTTCACATTTAGAAAGATGTTCACAGCCTCTCCCCTAACGAAATTCCAATTATTTATATTGCTACTCGAACTGCTGAATGAACATCGTGAAAAACGGATGCTCAATCCTAATGCAGAAATCATAAAATCATCAGAAACGGGAGATAAAAAGCTTTCGGCAGTTTATGAATACATTCTTGAAAACTTTAATGAAAATCCAAGTTTGGATGAAGCCGCTAAGACTGCTCATATGAGTACTCCATCCTTTTGCCGATACATTAAGAAAAGAACCCGAAAAACTTTTACCGGATTAGTGAATGATTTAAGAATTGGAGAAGCTCAGAAATTGCTCAGTAGAAACGACAGGACCATTTCAGAAATTGGGTTTGAAGTTGGGTTTAACAACCTTACAAACTTTAACCGGAAATTTAAAAAAATAACGGGTAAAACACCGGGAGAATACAGAGCGAGCTAGTTCGGATCGTTTTGCCTAATTCTCAATTAGACAAAAATAATCCATAGTCTAACTTCTAGTTAGTAGTCTGGAATCTAACTTCTAATATCTAACGTCTTAGTAGATTAAAAGGTTAAATTTCGTACATGCCGGATTATGCCTCACATAAAATTCTTAGATCGAACTCAGGTTAAAATAGTATTTTTGAATAATTCTTAGATTTTAAATATGATACACATCACAAAACAAATAACCAATCCGCTCATCCAGGAAGCAAGAAAATCAGATAGAAAGAGAACGAATTTCAATTTTCATCAACATTTTTCCGATCGCATCCATCGTATGATCCATGCTACAAATCCAGAAACTTACGTGCAACCGCACAAACATGAAAATCCGGACAAGATGGAAACTTTTATCATCTTAAAAGGACGGGTTTTAGTCATTGAATTTTCAGAAGAAGGAGCTATTATTGACCATCTTATTTTGGATTCAAACATTGGTAATTATGGGGTAGAAATACAACCCAAGTCCTGGCATACCTTAATCACTCTTGAGAATGATAGTTTAGTTTATGAAATAAAAGATGGTCCCTGGGATGCATCGGATGATAAAAATTTTGCTGTCTGGGCACCTTCGGAAGGTGAGGCCGGATGTGCCCAGTATACTAATTCACTCCTAAGAAAACTGAAACTTTTGTAAACAAAGAAAATGCCCTACTTTTGCAATAAAGATTAATCAAGAAGAAATGGCTCAAAAACCTTCAATTCCTAAAGGAACCCGCGATTTTTCACCAGAAGTGATGATCAAGAGAAATTATATTTTCGATACCATTCGTGAGGTATTTAAATTATATGGTTACCAACCCATCGAAACTCCGGCCATGGAAAACCTTTCGACCCTCATGGGAAAATATGGCGAAGAAGGTGACCGTTTGCTTTTTAAAGTACTGAATTCCGGGGAATTTTTGGGTAAGCTGAATGAGGATCAAAAAGCAACAACCGATGCAAATAAGTTTGCCACTTTTATCTCCGAAAAAGGATTAAAATACGATTTAACCGTTCCTTTTGCCCGTTATGTGGTTCAGCATCAAAACGAAATTACATTTCCTTTTAAACGTTATCAGATACAACCGGTTTGGAGAGCCGATCGTCCGCAAAAAGGCCGTTACCGCGAATTTTATCAATGTGATGTGGACGTGATTGGAAGCGATGCTTTATTGAATGAGGTCGAGTTGGTTTTGATTATTGATGCTATTTTCCGAAGATTGGGAATTGAAACCGAAGTAAAAATCAACAACCGAAAAATATTAGCAGGTATTGCTGAAATTATTGGCGAGCCTGACAGAATTATTGACATCACCATTGCCATTGATAAATTGGATAAAATCGGGCTCGAAGCCGTAAATGCCGAACTGGCTGAAAAAGGAATTCAAAAAGATGCGATTGATAAGCTGCAACCCATTATTTTGCTTGAAGGAATTTTAAAGGAGAAATTTCCAAAGTTGATGGAAATTTTACAAGATTCGGAAATCGGGATGCGTGGCTTGGAAGAAACCATGACCATCATGAAATATTTAAAAGAACTGGACCTAAAAACCCATTGGACCCTCGATTTGACCCTTGCACGCGGACTCAATTATTATACCGGAGCCATTTTTGAAGTGAAAGCAAAAGATGCCCAAATGGGAAGTATTTGCGGAGGCGGAAGATATGATGACCTGACCGGAATTTTTGGATTGCCCAATGTTTCAGGAGTAGGTGTTTCGTTTGGTGCCGATCGCATATTCGACGTGATGAACGAACTCGATCTGTTTCCTGAAAGTGCACAAATTGGCACACAAATCATGTTTGCTAATTTTGGATTTAAAGAAGCACAATATTGCCTTAAAGCAGTCACCCGACTTCGACAAGCAGGAATCAATGCAGAGCTTTTCCCTGATTCAGGCCGGATGAAAAAACAGATGAGTTATGCCGATAGCAAGAAAATACGCTTCGTCGCACTTGTCGGTGAATCAGAAATGAACGAAAACCTCATCACCTTAAAAAATATGGAATCGGGTGATCAGCGAAAAATAAGCATTGAAGAACTGATTAAGGAATTTACTTATTGAAGTTCAAAAGTTCAGAAGCTCAAAAGTTGAGAAGTATCAAGGTTCAACTTTTTTTATTTTCAAATTTTCAAATCAGCACATTTTCAAATTCTCTTAATTCGGGACGTCATCCCGTTTATAAAAATTTCTCTTTTAATTCCAAAATTTGAGAATCAGAAAGCAAATCAAACTGCCCCATCTTTTGGGCAATTAAAGTTACTTTAGCTGTAAAATCAAGCACCTCCATTTTATCGTATAAATTATAAAGAGAAGTTCCACAAATCAAAGCCCATCCATCCATAAAAATCAAAACATTCATTTGATCATCGAATAATTTAAGGTAATCATCAATTTGTGCTTTATCAAATTTTTTATTTTGAAAAAGCGGATCCCTTAAGATCAGAAAACTTTCCGGGATGATATGAGTTGAGAATTTCGATAGAGCAAGCAAACCTAAAGATTTCAAATGAATAGCGACAGTAAACAAATCTCTTTCCTGATCCTCGACCATTTTTACCTCATTCTTTACACTTAAAAAGTGCCTGGCTCTTACTTCATAAAAGCGGGAAGAATTTTTGGATTTAAGATTGAATTTCCCAGTTAGTGAAAAATTATCAAGAATTGAACCCAGGTTAAAATGCTTTATGATGGCCTGGTTTAATTCAATAATTCGTTCAATCACAACACTCAATTCTTTACCGATTGCAATTACTCCATGATTTTGCATCAAAACTACATCTATCTCATTATTAAATGCTTCACAGACATTTACACCTAATAAATCACTTCCAGGAATTGCATAATCGGCAAATCCTAAATTGAATTTTTCACTTTTCCCTTTCAACTCATAATCGTTTTTTGAAAGAAGGCTTAGTGCAACAAATGCAGGCGGATGAATATGTACCACTGTTTTGATATGGGGAAATTTTCTGTAAAGGGATAAATGAAAAGGATATTCCATCGAAGGCTTATTATTTCCCAGTTGCTCACCCTTCAAACTTAAAAATGCAAAATCATGTGGCTTTAAATATGCTTTATCGATTTGAGAAGGAGAAATACAAACAATTTCATCAGATTGCAACATTGATATATTGCCACCTGAAGAAGTAGTTAACCCCAACTGGTAAAGATCATGAAAACACTGGCTCAAAAATTTTGCATCCATCACCAAATTTATTCCTCAAAAATCATTTTATAATACCGCTCGATACTTTGCTCCAATTCTGTCATAGAGATGAATTTGCTGTATCGCTTGGTCTCTTTTCCATCAAAAAACAAAATGATGGTAGGGCTGGCATACACCTGATATGAAGCTGAAATTTCCATTTCCGCCTCAGCATCAATAAATACCAGTTGCATTCTGGGAAATTCCGATTTAATCAATTGTTCAACCTTAGGGCGAAGGCTTAGACATGGGGCACAATGATTTGAGAAAAAATAGACCAATACGGCTTCCTGTTCATGAAGATGTTTTAAAGGATTTTCGGCTGTTTGATTTTTCATCATTTTTATTTTAATGCAAAATAAAATAATTTTTCTTTAGCATTGAATATAAATAATTTATACTTTTAACCTCACAAAAAATAGCGATGAACTGGTCATTAAAGTTTAAAATTAAAGTTAATCGTACTTCACTCTGCTAAGTCCGATCATTGTGTGCGCTCAGCCAATTCGCACGAGATCGGAAATTTAGGATCATCGATAATTTTATATTTCGATTATCCATTTTACAATCAATTTTCCTAAAATTTAAATTTCCGGTTTAACGACTCGCTAAACTGATATTAAATTGAATTATTCATTTATATAAGAAAATGAAAATACATCAAATTAGTCCTGAAAAACTGACTTTTAAGATCATCTATCATATATTAAAAGAAGATTACAAAATCGAATTATCGGATGAATCGAAAAAAAGGATCCTGAAATGCCGTCAATATCTTGACGACAAAATGGCTTCGCAAGATGAGCCTATTTATGGCATCAATACAGGATTTGGTTCGCTTTGCAATCATCGGATCTCACATGAAGAATTGGGCACGCTGCAAAGTAATCTGGTTAAATCACATGCCTGTGGAATGGGTGAAGAAGTACCCCGAGAAATCGTAAAACTGATGATTTTGCTGAAGATCCAATCTCTATCGTACGGTCATTCAGGGATTCAATTAAGTACCGTCGAACGCCTGGTGGCGTTCTTTAATTATGACATTTTACCCATTGTCTACCAACTGGGCTCATTAGGTGCTTCCGGCGATTTATCGCCACTTGCGCATATGTCGTTGCCTTTACTTGGACTGGGACAGGTTTATTATAAAGGTGAGAAACGGAATACAGATTCGGTGTACAAAGAACTAAAATGGGAACCCATTTCACTTAGATCCAAAGAAGGTCTGGCATTGCTAAATGGCACCCAATTTATGAGTGCTTATGGCGTTATTAGTGTACTAAAAACCATCCGACTTTCACAATTGGCAGATATTATCAGTGCAGTATCACTAGAAGCTTTTGATGGAAGAATAGAACCGTTCAACGATTTGGTGCATCAAATTCGCTTTCATATTGGGCAAATTAAAACCGCTGAGCGCATCCGAATGCTGCTCGAAGGGAGTGAAATTATCAACCAACCTAAAGAACATGTACAGGATCCTTATTCATTCCGTTGCATCCCCCAGGTTCACGGCGCATCAAAAGATGCATTGAATTATGTAGCTTATGTGTTTTCCTGTGAAATTAATGCCGTAACGGATAATCCAACTATTTTCCCGGATGAAGATTTGATTATTTCGGGAGGAAATTTCCATGGACAACCTTTGGCACTTGCTTTAGATAATCTGGCGATTGCGGTAGCCGAATGGGGAAGCATTTCTGAACGAAGGACTTACCAACTGCTTTCGGGTAAAAGAAATTTACCGGCCTTTTTGGTTGCTAACCCCGGCTTAAATTCGGGTTTTATGATACCACAATATACGGCAGCTTCAATCGTGAGCCAGAACAAGCAGCTTTGCACCCCGGCTTCTGTTGATACCATCGAATCATCTCAAGGACAGGAAGATCATGTAAGCATGGGAGCAAATGCTGCCACCAAAGGTTATAAAGTTGTACAGAATCTGGAACGGATTTTGGCCATCGAATTATTTAATGCAGCACAGGCTTTGGAATTCAGAAGACCAAAAAAATCGTCCCCTTTTATTGAAGAATTTATTGGAGAATATCGGAAGGTTGTTAGTTTTATTGAAGATGATCAAATTATGAGTGATGCAATGAACATCACGGTCAGCTTCCTGCAATCAATACCCTTAAATATACCGGATGCTTTGAGAGAGGATGTATAATAATGTGCCGATTTGTCAATGAGTTAATTTGATAATGAAAAAATATATGACTTATGCATTGAATATTAAGAATATGCGCAAAATTAAAAACTAAAATATAAAACACCTAAAAACATAAAAATATGACTTACATTATTACAGGATCGGGATTAACCATAAAGGACGTAGTAGCGGTAGCCCGTCATTCAAAAAAAGTGGAATTACACCCAGATGCAATAAAGAGAATTAATAAATGCCGCACCATGCTTGAAAACAAAATCATAGCAGGTGAAATCATGTATGGCGTAAATACAGGAATCGGTGAATTTTCGGAAGTAGTATTAAACGATGATCAGGTAAAAGATTTTCAAAAATACCTGATATACAATCATGCAGCAGGTATCGGCGATGCCATGCCATTGGAGCATGTTCGTGGAGCAATGCTGGGACGGATTAACGTTCATGCCCATGGAAATTCAGGAGTAAGAATTGAAATTACCCAAACTTTGGTGGATATGCTAAATAAAGGTGTTACACCATACGTTTGCGAAAAAGGCTCCGTGGGAGCTTCAGGTGATCTGGCCCCCATGTCGCAAATTGCTTTATTGATGATGGGTGAAGGAAAAGCCTATTATAAAGGTGAACTTCTTCATGGAAAAGAAGCTTTAAAAAAAGCAGGAATCAAAATCCCGGGATTACAGGCACGCGACGGATTGGCAACCATCAATGGTTCCAATGTTTTAACAGCCATGAGTGCAATTTTCCTTTACGATGCAAATCGTTGGTTAAAGCAGGCTGAAATTGCCGCGGCCATGTCGCTCGAAGCATTGAAAGCAAACATGAAGCCTTATACTCCTAAATTGCATGAAGTAAGAGGTTTTAAAGGTGCTATCCGAAGTGCCAATGCCATTAATAAGTTGGTAAATGGCGGTGATTTGAAAGAAGGAAAAGTAAAATGCAAGGTGCAGGATGCTTACTCTATGCGATCGACTCCACAGGTTGTGGGTGCAGCTCATGATGCTCTGGCTTATGCCCGATCACAAGTTGAAATTGAATTGAACGGAGTTGGTGATAATCCAATTTTCTTCCCCGATGAAAACCTGCAATTATCAGGTGCAAACTTCCAGGGAACCCCTGTTTCTGTGCCTGTTGATATGGCAGGAGCTTGTATTACCATGGTTTCGGTTATGAGTGAACGAAGAATGAACCGATTGAATAACCCTGCTTTAAGTGTCGGATTGCCTGCATTTTTAACGAAGGGAGCCGGAATGTTTTCAGGATTGATGTTGAGTCAGTACACTGCCGATATGCAAATTGTTGAGCAACGAATTTTATCCGCTCCTGCATTTGTACAATCAATTCCGGCCGCAGCCGATCAGGAAGATTTTGTTTCGATGGGTATGAACACGGCACTTAAAAACAATCAAATTCTGGATAATGCTTATGGCATACTTGGAATCGAATTTATGGCAGCTGCCCAGGCTCTCGATTTCAGGGAATATAATTTCGGGCATGGGGTAACAAAAGCCAAAGAAGTCATCCGAAAATATGTTGAATTCCTTGATATTGACCGTCCCCTTTACAACGATCATAACGCCATGAAAGCTTTGGTAAAATCAGGTGAAATTTTGGAGGAAGTTGAAAAAGTAGTTGGGTCCTTAGAATAAAAATCCATAAACTGTTCAAAAAGTCCGGTTAAGTTTAGCCGGACTTTTTGTTTGGATACGATCCCGATTATTAGCTAAACAATAAAATCTAAATTAATTTTACTTCTTCTCATTCAATAAACCATATCCTATTTGATATAATCGGGATTGTTCAACTAAAAAATTTCAATATCCTTATTCTCTGATAAAACCTTGATATTAATCAACTTTATTTCAGCAATGATCTAAGAATATTGAAATTTGAGTTTCACGAATAAAAATGTAAATTTGAAGCATGGTAGATCATAATGAAATAATAAATACAGAAGGTAAAAAAAGGCCGGAAGCATTGACTATTATATGTATATTAACATTCATAGGTAGTGGGTTGGCTGCTTTCTCAAATCTGATTATTCATTTAAGTTTTGATATGTTATTGGAAACTTACGAAAGTGGAGGTCTCAATTTACCAGGAGCTGAAATTGTATTTACATTTAGTAAAAGTTTTTACCTGATAAGCTTTTTCCTTTATAGTTTCTCACTCTATGGTGCAATGTTGATGTGGCGGTTGAAAAAGTTTGGATTTCATACTTATGCAATTGCCCAAATACTGCTGTTAATTCTCCCTTCATTATATGTAAAAACGGAGCAATTCCCTCTTTTTGGAGTACTTTTAACAACTACTTTTATCCTGTTTTATTTTCGTCATTTAAAGTTTATGAATTAAAGCCTGGTACATAAAATTAAAATGGAAGAACAAGTTCAGTTAAAAAAACCTTTTGTATTAAAAATAGTAAGTGTAGTAGCGCTGACTTATAATTTGGTATTTCTCACGATTTATCTTTTTGGGATTGTATTTAATAAATTCTTCACTTTGGCTTTAACAAATTACTTTCCCCGAGAGATAGGACAACATGAAATCTTGATCTTCAGTATTTTTGGGGCAACCCTATATATTATATCGATTATAGGGTTATTATATATAAGAAAACTGAAGCGAATAGGATTAATCCTTTTTATCACTTCCATTATAGCCTATTTTACAACCAAGGCAATTATTTGGGATATTAGTTATATCAACCTTATTATTAACTTGCTATTTATCTGTGTGTTTGCAAGTTATTTTAAGCAATTCAGATAAAATTCCACTATCATTAGTTTATTTTTATGATGTTAGGTTTATTTTAATTCTCAATAATCCATACATCTTTTCACGTGCTGATAATTATGATTGCAATGGTCACATGCCTGCCTGTTGTGTTATACTTTATCAATAGGATTAAAATACTTCCGTTAAAAAAGTTATCAAAATTTATTCCTCATCAATAATGATCAATAACCTTATTTGATATGGCTTACAGATTGTTTCCCTCTTTTTCTTTCCTCATTTTTCTAAATTAATTTGCTACATATCATTATTTTTTATATTTTTCATCATTATTTATACTAATGACATAAATCTTTAAGTAAAAAGATGCAAAAAATTAGATTTCTGTCTAATATACTAACACAAAACCAAATATTTTATTAACCAAATCTATTAATTATGAGAAAATTTACAATTTGGCTTACATGCTTGTTTTTTATAACGAGTATAGGAATAGCCAATGCGCAAACAAAAGTAATTACTGGTACTGTTACCAGTTCTGAAGATGGTTTGCCCATTCCTGGTGTAACCGTAGTGGTTCCAGGCACAACGATAGGTGTAACAACTAATCTTGATGGTAAGTATTCAATCTCTCTCAAGGATTCGTACACTCATCTTCGCTTCCAGTTTGTTGGAATGATAACTCAAGATGTTGCCATCGGAACACAAACCGAAATCAATGTAGTTCTTGAACCTGACATTAGATTGATGGATGAAGTTGTGGTTACGGCAATTGGTATTTCCAGAGAAAAGAAAGAGCTGGGCTATAATGTTCAGACAGTTAACAATGACATTCTTTCTGGCAAACCAAATGCTGATATTGTAAACAGTTTGGCAGGTCGGACCTCTGGGGTTTCAATTATTAGTTCAGCCGGTGATGCGGGAGCTTCTACTTTTATTACTATTCGTGGTAATGCTTCTATTACCGGTAATAACCAGCCTTTGTTCGTTGTCAACGGAATGCCGATTATTTCCGGTGGTGGATCAGGCGGAGTTGGTGGAGTAACTACTTCAAGCCGCTCAATCGACTTAAACCCTGAAGATATAGAATCTATCACGGTTCTTAAAGGAGGTGCTGCAACTGCCCTATACGGTGTTAGAGCAGCGAACGGCGCTTTGGTAATTACTACCAAATCAGGGAAACAATTGCAAGCAAAAAAAATCGAGTTCCATACTTCTGTTGGTTTCGATGTAATTTCGCAAACACAGGAACGCCAAACCATGTGGTCTCAAGGTTATAACGGTGCATGGGCCGGTGGTAACGCTATGTCATTTGGAGCTAAAATTGCTGATCTGGAATATGATGGTGATGCCACTTACAAATGGGATCCAAATGGACGCCTTGTTCCTAAAGGAACCGGTAACGGCATGCCTGCAATGTATTACGACCCTTACGAGTTTTTCCAAACAGGTATTTCAACTAATAATGGGATAAGTATCAGTAATGGAAATGATCAAGGAAGTTTTTACTTTTCTATATCCAATTTAGACCAAAATGGGATTGTTCCTAACAACCATTTTGGAAGAACAACCTTACGATTAAATGCAACAAATAAATTGAGCAGTAAAGTTACTGTTGGTGCAGATTTCGCATATACAAACTCTGTTGCAACCCAAATTCAAAAAGGGTCAAACGTTTCAGGTATTATGCTGGGTTTGGTTAGAACAGCCTCAACCTTTGACAATAGCGCCGGCTATGAGTTCCCTGATGGAACACAACGGAACTATCGTAATGGCGGTGGTTACGACAACCCTTACTGGACAGCAAATAAAATTGCTTTTGATGAAAACGTTAACCGTTTTACGGGTAGTGGAAACGTGAATGTTCGTTTCACCGATTTCCTCAGTTTGTCATATAATGCCGGAGTCGACTGGTATACCAGAAGATACCAGAATAGATTTGCAATAAATTCTAGGGCTTATCCTACCGGTTATATGGATGAGTATATGAACTATGCAGGTGTATTTAATTCCGATCTTTTGTTAAATTTCCAGAAAGACCTTAACGAAAATTTAAACATCAAAGCTACTCTTGGTGCCAATGCGTTTTCTTCCTTTAGCAAATTTTTATATGGAGATGCCAGCACATTAGAAATCCCTGAGTTTTATCAATTATCCAACTCTGCAAATAATACTGTTAGTTCAGGCATTGGTAATTACCGCACTATGGCTGTTTTTGCTGATGTAAGCTTCGCCTATAAAAATATGCTTTATTTAGGGATTACAGGCCGTAATGATTGGTCAACTACTATGCCAAAAGCTAATTTATCTGCATTCTATCCTTCAGTTAGTTTAGGTTTTGTTTTCACAGAACTGGAATCACTTAAAGGAAATAAAATACTATCTTTTGGTAAACTGAGAGCCTCTATAGCACGTACAGCTAACATAGCCGGTTCATACAATACTTCTAATTATTTCTTTGCTGCCGGTACAGGTGATGGTTGGACAAATGGTGTAGGATTCCCTTATCAAGGAAATACCGGTTTCCAACTAGGTTCAGGATTAGGAAACCCGGATTTGAAGCACGAAACCATGGATTCTTGGGAAGTTGGTATGGATCTTCGGTTATTTGATAACAAACTCGGAATCGATGCATCTTATTTCAACAATAATAACACAGATCTTTTAATGTCTGTTCCTATTGCTCCTTCATCAGGATTTACATCTGTTTATATGAATGCTGCACAAATGGAGTCTAAAGGTGTTGAACTTAGTATTGATGCTACTATTGCTAAAACAAAAGATTTCCAATGGGACGTATTTGCTAACTTTACCAAATTAAAGAATACAGTTATAAAATTGGCTGAAGGTGTTGATAATCTGTTCTTAGGTGGGTTTACCGTACCTCAGGTTCGCGCCGTGGCTGGTCAAGCATACGGAAGTGTTTTTGGAAATGATTGGTACAGAGATGAAAATGGCAATGTCTTAATTAATGATGACCCAACAGACAACTTCCGCGATGGATATCCATGGCAGGATACTCGTTCTATGGTACCTATCGGAAATACTCAACCTGATTGGACTGCAAACATAACAAATACCATTAAATACAAAAAATTAACCTTGTCGTTTATGTGGGATATCAAGAGTGGTGGAATGATGTATAATGGTACCGGCTTTGCTATGAACTATTTTGGTACTTCTAAAGCTACAGAAACTCGTGAAGTATATTATACTCCTGAGGGAACAATTGATTTTGACAGAACACCTTCACAAAACATCATTGTAATGGAGGGTGTTTATGGACATTTAGATGCTAACGGAAATCCTGTTGGTACTGGTGTGAAAAATGTCACTCCTGTAGTATTAGATCAGGCCTGGTATACTTCAGGCGGTGGTAGTAACTTCGCTAGCGGACCTTCTGTTGCTGCTATGGAAGATGCCAGTTGGATCAGATTAAGAGATATCACTTTGAGCTATGATCTGCCGATAAAGAAAACATTTATTAAAAATGCTCAACTTTACTTTACAGGCAAGAATTTGTTGCTTTTTACACCTTATACAGGTATTGATCCTGAAACAAACCTTCAGGGTGCAACAAACGGGCAAGGGATGGATTACTTTAATAACCCAGGTTCTAAAACGTATCTGTTCGGTTTAAAAGTAACCTTTTAACTAACCTTAAAAATTAAATCATTATGAAAAAATACAATATTATTTTTAGAGCACTAGGATTGACATTTGTCTTTATCCTGGTTCTTTCTTCATGTTCAAAGTGGATCGACACTGATATCAATATCGATCCGGATTCCCCTGCAGATGTACCAATGAAATTAATGCTTCCAGCAATTGAGCAATCAATGGGTTACAATATGACAGGAAACGATATCGTTCGTACTACAAATATGTGGATGCAGCAGTTTGATGGCGTTGTTCGTCAATCATTAAATCAAGCTCAATACACTTATTTACCAGCCGATATTAATAACACATGGACTTCTATCTATACAGAAATTTTCATGAATTCTAAAGTGTTAATTGATAAAGCTGAAAATACAGAAGGTAAAGTATCTCCTTATTATGCCGGTATTGGCAAAGTTATTACGGCTACCACTCTTGGAATTGCCACTGATGTATTTGGTGACATGCCATTCAGCGAAGCTCTCAATGGAAATACAAACGTTTTAACACCTACTTATGATTCACAAGAATCGCTATACGGTGTCCTTAATTCAACACTTGATGCTGCTATTGCAGATTTAAGTGCTACTGCAAATGCCGTAGCTGTTGCTGGTGATGTTATTTATGCTGGAAATGTTTCAAAATGGAAAAAAGCTGCTTATTCAATAAAAGCACGTCATGCGCTTCAATTAGCCGGTGTTAATGGGAATGCTGCCTATACTGCTGCGCTGGATGCTGCTGCCAACGGATTTGCTTCCAACGCTGACGATTATCAGGTACCATGGGAAAACGCTAATCATAACCCTATTTTTCAATTTATGGAGCAACGTACAGATATTCGTATGGGTGCCACTATGGTTGATATGATGAAGCTTACTAATGATCCTCGTATTCCTTTCTATTGTGCAAAAGATGGCAATGGTGCTTATAATGGCAGTGTTATTGGCTCATTAAATGAAAATGCTTCAAAACCTGGTGCTTATATTGCCGGAGCTACTGCTTCATCCGTAATAATGTCGTATGCTGAGCTTAAATTTATTCAGGCAGAAGCTAATTTCAGATTAGGAAATACTGCTGCGGCTCAGGCTGCTTTTGAAGCTGCGGTTGCTGCATCTGTTCTTAAAGTAACAGGTTCGGCTAATGCAACATGGTTAGCTGCTAACATTACTGGAGTTTCTGTAACTCTCGACCTTATTATGAAACAAAAGTATATTGCTACTTTTGGAACTAATCAGGCTTATGCAGATTACAGAAGAACAGGTTTGCCTGCAATTACACCTCATCCTGACGGCGTTCTTCCAGCAATCCCAACACGTTTTCCTTATGCTCAGAGTGAAATTAATTACAACAGTGCAAATGTTCCATCTGTGCAGATTAGTGACAAACTTTGGTGGGACAGATAAGAAGTTTCGTTAATTAATAATTAAAACAAAAAAATATGAAAAATATATTTAAATTAATGTTTGTTTTTATCGCTGTCGGAGCTCTTTTTGTTGCGTGCGATAAAATAACATACTTTGATGAAAACAGCAATGCCCCTGACCCAAATGCAACTTATTATCTGCAGTTTATAAATGCTTCTAAAACTGCTGAAACCGGAGTTACTGAGGCAGGTGGATTAGTAGAAGTTACAAGCTCGATTGCAGTTGTATTGATGGGAACACCTCAAGCACAGGATATTACAGTTAATCTTGTTTTGGATCCATCTAGCACCTTAACTTCCAGTATGTATACACTGTCAGCGAATAGCATAACTATTCCTGCTGGAAAAACTTCGGGTGCAGTTACTTTTTCAACCAAAGCTGCAAACATGCCTGTTGGCCAAACCAAAAAATTTGTACTGAATATGGATGCTGGTGAGCATAATAATCCGAACGCTAAAGCGGTTCAACTTACTTATAATATTAAAAGGATTGAATTTTGTCCTCTAGCGAATGGAGTTGCAGATTTAGTAGGTTCCTGGTCAGGAACTGACGGACAGGGTGATTATTCCTACTCAAGTCAAATCAGCACTGCCGTTAGCGGAACTAAATTGGCCGTTTCCGGTATGAGCGTTGGTTTTATCAATGATTTTTGGGGTGAAGCGGTTATTGCCGGTGGAACTTTTAATATGACGGTCTCGGGAAATGGTTTGGTTGATATTCCACGACAATATATTTACACAACCATCTATGGCGGTGCTCCTTATGACTATGAAATCCAAGGCAGTGGTAAATGGACCAATTGTGGTGCTAAACCTACTTTATTAATCAATTATGATATTTACTATCCTGGTGATGTAAAAGGTTTGGCTGCAACCTATGCCTCTTATCTTGGAGGTATTGGATATTTAACGGCTAATATTACTTTATCTGGAAGCACAAAATCTGCTGTAATTAAAGGTACAACACCTTTAAGAAAAGTAGTTAAAAGATAAAAATATCATCACAATGTAGATTTTTATTAAATTTTTGTATAAGGGGAATCTCAAAATTTGAGATTCCCCTTTTTTAATGATTCATTGAATTTTCCCTGACAAAATACAGGCAAAATTTGCTTATAGAATTTTTTAAACAAATAGGTTGAAATATTATTGAATTCTTTTGATCAAATTAATGATTATCAACATCAGTTTTAAGATCAATTACAATTACACCATTTGCTCCGCGAGCTCCGTAAATAGCAGCGGAGGGTCCTTTTAGGACTTTAATGGATTTAACCTGAGATGGGGAAATATGATCGAGACTCCTGACCGGCATGCCATTCACAAGAAGAAGTGGTTCATTACTTAAAACCAGGGATGATGCTCCACGAATGGTAATTGTGCTTCCATATACATTTACACCAGCAACCTCACCTCGTATCATATCATAAATTGTGACGTAATGATCAGCATTTTTTATTGTGTTTTTATTGATTTCACTAACATTTTTTGATAAGTTCTTCTTGTGGGCATTGAAATAATCTGTATTTACTTTATTAATTTCCTTCATCTTGGGTTCGTTTAATGAATCCGCCAATATTTTATTGGATGAAGGCAATACAAAAATTATTTTCGCTTGTCCAACATAAGCTACTTCAGTTGCCCCTTGAGGCATCGTATAAACCGCAATTTTTTTTACTCCTGATTTAAGTTCTAGCTCAAATAAACCATCGGCGTCGCTTAAAACTTTGCAATTTTTACCATCCACAAAAACAGATGCATTTTGAATTGGGATGCCTTCGGTATCGGTAACGAGTCCCTTGAGTACTGTTTTGTTAGATTGCTTTTTTCCCTGAGCAAGACTTGTATAAACAACAAACAGACAAATAGCAATTAGAAAAGCCAGTTTAGGTTTCATTAAATATTAGTTTAGAGTAAGCTTGATAATATTTTGCAATTCAAAAATTATTAAACAAAATACATGCAATTTGCGCTAGATATTAAGTTAAGAGAAATTAATTTAAAATCATGAACTTGCAAATTATCAGTAATATTTCTATCATAAACTATTATAATATTCAATCACTCTGACAATATCTTCTTCCTTTTTAAACTTAATCTTATTTTCTTTTATAAACGCTTTTACTTCAGGTTTGTGATCTTTTAAATTGTTTAAGAGACTTTTGGTTGAAGTAATCAAAAATGCTTTCCCGTCGGTTGATTTTCCAACAAAGCTCACTTTTTCAATATAATAATACTCTTTTGTCCCGCTGCCCCCTTGATAGTTTTGTGCAAAACTGTCATACGATAAATCCTTACGTCGTTTAATATAAAAAGATAACTTTCCGTCAACTCTTAATTGAAAATAACCATTAAAAATTCTTTCAGCATCTTCTCTTAGCTTTGGGTCGAAAATAAACACCTTATCATCAAGATAAACATATTTTACCGCAAACGGGCGATTTAAAGTAAGTGTATCATTATTTCTGAGAATCTCAAATAAATCTCTTGAAATATTATAACGTAAAAGTACCTCTTCGGATTTGCTGCCATCATGAAGTTCTAAAACCCCGCTGGTAAAATTTTCATTTAAAAATGGAATTCCATTGATAGGAATCTTGCTTTTGGTGGAATAATTATGTGTAGCTACCCCATCAATAAGATCTGTGGATTCGGCACGTGCACCTCGGGGAACTTCAACCTTAATGACTTGAGCAAAACTTAAACTGCCTAAAATCATAAAACAGAGAAATAGAACTTCTTTTTTCATTGTATAAAACTCGGTTAATATTTATGTGATAATGCGTAAATATAATGAAATATTTTGAGAAATTTAGATAAGATTAATGATGAAGGATCTAAATTTCATGATTTAAGCGTTATATTAGAATTTGCTTTCCTTTTACAAATTGATAAAAAGAAACTACTTACGGATCTATCAATTATTTTCCTGTTACTTTAGGCGGTAACTGCGCACTGTTTAAAGACAATAATTCGGGTACCATTCCATTACCAATAACATATGATGATATTAATTGTAAGGAATTCATGATTTTAAGCTTTTTTTTGGTTATTTTAGTTAATATCTATAAATGTTTTTTTTGATCAATTTCTTTCCAGCACAATAAATCAATCTCTAACTAAAATAATGAATAAACTATTAATTGATTTTTAATCTCTTAAATAATACATCAAATCATTATTTGAATGGTGTTAACTACTTTTATTCAACTATTTACGAGCCTCAGAATGCCAAATATTCTCATTTATACTTAAACTAAATAGTTATATATAGTTATTTTTTTTGTTAATTTTTTGTTAATTGCTAGCTAATTTCCTATTTTGCACCCTCAAATACTACTATATGTAAGCAGAATCGTTGGATGTGAAAACTTATCATATAGCAAACAATTTATGAACCAAATTATTTATTAACCAAATTTTTTAATTATGAGAAAATTTACAATTTGGCTAACATGCTTATTCTTTCTAATGAGCATAGGAGTAGCTAATGCGCAAACAAAAGTAATTACTGGTACTGTTACCAGTGCTGAAGATGGTTTGCCAATTCCAGGAGTAACTGTTATCGTACCTGGTACTACAATTGGTATAACAACTGATATTGATGGTAAGTATACTCTAACTTTAAATGCAGAGTACACTACTTTACGATTCCAATTTGTTGGAATGCTTACGAAAGATGTTGCAATTGGGACATCAACCGTAGTAAACGTTGTTATGGATCCTGACGTTGTACTTATGGATGAAGTAGTTGTTACTGCTCTCGGTATTTCTCGGGAGAAGAAAACACTTGGATATTCTATTGATGAAGTAAGTGGTGACGATTTAATGCACACAAGACCAACAAACGTAATTTCCGCATTATCCGGAAAAATGGCCGGTGTTCAAATTGTTACAGCTTCCGGAGCCGTAGGTGCTTCTGCTCGTATCAATATCCGTGGTAACAGTTCCATGCGAACTGACAACCAACCTTTATTCGTAGTTGATGGAACTCCAATGAACAACTCTGCTACAGGTGTTGGTTCTGGTTCTGCCGATTATGGTAACGGAGCAATGGATATTGACCCTAATAACGTTGAGTCAATGACTGTATTAAAAGGTGCTGCTGCTGCTGCTATTTATGGTAGTCGTGCTTTAAATGGAGTTATTATTATAACAACAAAAAAAGGTGCTATTTCTAAAAAAGGTATTGGGGTTCAATACACTTATGATATTGGGATAGACCGATTATCAATATTACCTGACTATCAGAACAAATATGGACAAGCTACTGCTGGGGATGAGTATACCTACAACCAGTATCAATTAGCTCACCCGGGTGTTTATTCATCTTATCAGGAATATGCTGAGAACGAATCATTTAATTATTATGATGGTAATTGGGGTGGAGTAAATGACGGTTGGGACGAAAGTTGGGGACCTCGACTTGATATAGGTTTAAAATTCAACCAATTTAACTCTCCTTATACTTTAGATGCAGATGGAAACCCTGTTTATACTGCAACTCCTTGGATTTCTCATCCTGATAATGTTAAAGATTTCTTTGAAACAGGTTTCAATCAAACTCACAATTTGACAATCACTACAGGATCTGAAAAATCAGTTTCACGATTTTCTTATACAAATAATGATGTAACAGGTATCATTCCTAATACAGATCAAAAAAAGAATACTTTTTCTGTAAACACATCCATGAAGGTGAACAGTAAATTCAGTGTGAATGCTTCTGCTAGTTATATCAAAACTGTAAGTGATAATCTTCCGGCTCAAGGTTATAGCGCAGGTAATATTCTTCAATCATTAGGTAGTTGGTTTGGCCGTCAGGTTGATATTCAACCATTGAAAGAAAATTGGGACAAACTCGATGCTTTTGGTAAACCTTATACCTGGTCATATTACTATCATAATAATCCTTATTGGACTGTTTATAAAAACACAAATTCGCGTGACAAAGACAGATTATTTGGTAACGTGGATTTCAAATATGACATTACGGATTGGATGAATGTTGCCTTAAGGGTAGGTACAGATTATTCAACGGATTTCCGAAAATCAGTTATTTACAACCAATCTAACCAAAACAAGAAGAATGGTGGTAATTTCAGTCAAACAACAAGAATTGACCTTTCAAAAAATGCTGATTTAACTTTAAACATTGATAAAGAGCTTTCAAAAGATATCAGAATCACCGGACTAATAGGAGCTAATTATCGAAGTGAATATTACAATTACCAATCAATTAGTGCTGCAGAACTTACTGTTCCTAACTTTTTCGATATTAGCAACGTAAAAGGAACCCCTTCTGCTGATATGTATTCAAGGAACAAAGAAACTAACAGTATCTATGCTCAGGCAGATGCTTCCTACAAAGACTTTTTATTCTTAGGAGCTACCTTCCGTAATGACTGGAGTTCTACACTTCCAACCACGAATAATAGTTATTCATATTATTCTGGAACATTTGGTTTAATTTTCACCGACTTGGTAAAAATTGACCCTAATCTTCTTTCATTTGGAAAGCTTCGTGCAAGTTATGCTGTAGTTGGAGGTGATGCCGATCCATATACATTGGCTGGCTATTATTCAGCTATCAGTAGTGCCTGGGCAGGAACAACCCGTTATGGCTTTATGCGATCATTGGCCAATGCTGATTTAAGGCCTGAAAGGAAAAAAGCTATCGAAGCAGGTTTGGAACTTAAATTTTTCCAAAACAGATTAGGCCTTGACCTTACTTACTATAAAGAAAACACCTCTGATCAAATCATGGCCATTGATGTTTCAACAGCAACCGGTTTTGCTTCAAAATGGATCAATGCAGGTGAACTTCAAAACAAAGGTATTGAGTTAGCTTTATACGGTGATATTATTAAATCAAAAGGTGATGGCTTAAACTGGACCATGCAGGTTAAATATGCTAAAAATGATAACACAGTTGTTTCGTTATATCCTGGTATAAACAAATATCAACTTAGTACTTCATGGTCAATGACCGTGCAGGCTATTCCTGGGGGAGTTTATGGTGAAATGGTAGGTGCAAAATTCTTAAGGGATGACAATGGTGCCATTATCGTTGATGATGATGGATTCCCTGAAAGAACCGGAACTGATCAGGTGATAGGTAATATTTCTGCCGACTTTAACTGGGGTGTTTCAAATATGCTCAGTTATAAAGGAGTGAATTTATATGTGTTGGTTGATGGTCGTAAAGGTGGTGATATATTCTCTGTTACAAAAATGTTTGGTGTACTATCAGGTGTTCTCGCCGAAACTGCACAAGGAACTATTCGTGAGGATGGAGTTATTGCCGGTCAAAATGTGATGACTGATGAGAAATTTGTTAAAGAAGATGGAAGTGTAAACGACATCAGGCTTTCTGCAAATGATTTTTATGCAAACATGTACAAATTACATGAATTCAGTGTTATAGATGGTTCTTTTATTAAGTTACGTGAGGTATCATTAGGTTATGATTTACCTGTAAAATTTGTTAACAAACTTCCTGGTATTCAAAAAATCAGCCTTTCTGCCTACGCTCGAAACTTAGCCTTATTATGGGTACATAAATCTAACACTTGTGTAATTGATCCAGAAACAGGATTTGGAGTAGATACATCTGGTATAGGTCAGGAGTCAAACCAATTACCGACTTCACGTACAATCGGGTTTAAAATTGTAGCAACTTTTTAATTTTTGACCACTAACATTTAAAATTCAAATTATGAAAAGAAAATATTTTAACATAACATTGGTGCTAACTGCGTTGATTTTTATCTCATCTTGCACCAAGGATTGGGAGGAAATGAACACTGATCCCAATAACCCTACTGATGGTCCAATGACAAACTTATTGGCTAATGCCATTGCAACTACAGGATTATCTTTCTACGATTCCTGGAACCAAATGAATAGTAGTTTAAGCTATGCAGGGCATATAACAAAAATTGCTTATATAGATGAAGCAAGATATAATTTCCGCCCAGGTGTACTTGAAACGGATTTTAGAAATTACTATTATATTCAGCAAGACTTATTAAAAGTAATTGGAAAAGCTCAGGCAACCGAAAATAAGTACGCTGAAGCTGCTGCATTAACATTATCAGTTTATAACTGGCAACAGGCTGTTGATAAATGGGGTGATATCCCTTATTCTGAAGCACTTACAGCTGAAACTGAAGCTAACTTAACACCAGCTTATGATGATGCTGCTGCTATTTATGCTGATTTGTTGACTAAACTTGAGTACGCTAATACTTTGTTTAATTCACCTCCTTCTGCACTTAATGTATTAGGTGCCGGTGATTTTCTATATGGTAACGATGCTGATAAATGGCAAAAATTCTGTAATGCACTTCATTTACGATTAGCAATCAGAACTCAGAACGTAGCTGAATTAAATAAGGTCCTGGCTGCACCGGCTACCTACCCTCTATTTAATGATAATTCTGAGGAAGCTAAACTTCACTGGCCTGGTGTTGCTCCTTACAAAGAGCCATGGGCAAATGATAATGATGGTCGAGATGATCATGGTATGGCTAAGACCTTTATTGATATGATGTTGGCATTAGCTGATCCAAGACTTCCTGTATATGCAGAGAAAACTAGTGCTGGTATTTATAATGGCGCTCCAGAAGGTGCACCAAACAATGCATTTAACGTAAATGATATTTCCAGAATCGGAACAAAATATCGTAACGATTATGCAGGATATTCATATTTCCTACGTTTTTCTGAACAGGAGTTTATCAAAGCAGAAGCTTACTTACTGGCTGGAAATGCAAGTGCTGCAAAAGCAGCTTATGAGTCAGGAGTAGCAGCTAGTTTTGAAGAAACCGGAATGACCTCTTCTTTAGCAGCTTATATGACTAAAGCAGAAGTTGCCTGGGATAACAATACTGTTTATAATAATAAAACCAAAATCTGGTTACAAAAATGGATTGCCTTATTCAAACAAGGTCAAGAATTATGGGCCGAAAACCGCAGAACAGATTTTCCTGTAATGCCTGCAGCTATTGGTTCAGTGTTCTCAGGTCATAACCGACAACCATTCCGGGAGCCTTATCCTAATAATGAATTTACCTTAAATGGTGCCAGCATTGCACCAGCAGCAGCTGGAATTGTTGACTACTATTGGGGAAAACAATTATTCTGGGATAAACGTACTGGTGTAAACTAGATCTGTAAGTTTATATTACAAAAAGAAAAGCTCAGGGCAAATTGCCTTGAGCTTTTCTTTTTGTATGTATTTATCAAATAATAGAGTTTAAATTCCAACCGCCTGGGCAGATCAATTTTCAAATTGTTTTTTGCCTACCCGACCGTGTCTTTCAGTCGGGATTGGTATTTGAGATTTGATTTTTGATTATTATTTGTTATTTGAGTATTGTTTCTTCTTACAGATTTCAATTTTTTAATCCATAGTCTAACTTCTAATATCTAACGTCTTATTAGCTCAAAAGTCTAAATGTCGGACATACTGAAACAGTTTTATGAGAAATGCTTAGATCGAACTTAGGTTATTTAATCAAATCAGAAGTATTTAGCAGCTTAACAAACTTAAGCAAATCACTTTCTTTACGAATATCTATCCTCTCCTTTTTGATAAGCTCTTTAATTGTATTATCCTTGGAACCAAAAATGAGATCAATGTCTTTCTTATTTTTAATTTGTTGTGGCTCATTATATCCAATTTGAATATAATAAGTATCACTCCCTCTATTAAATTTAGGGGGCCTTGCCTGATTTATCCCATTTGACACATTAGCTTGTCGGAATTTAACATTATAACGTAATAATAACTTTATTTTATCATCATTGAGCAACTGATAATATCCATATTTATTATCCTTTTTTAAATAAATAAAAGCAGCATCTTCGATACTAATTTTTAATATTGATGAAGGCTCTGAAATTACAAGATACTTTTCTTCATTCACCTTAAATTCAAATTCATCATTATAAATATTATATCGTAATGGAACGTTTTGGTATTGTAAACTGTCACGGGTAATAACACTTCCCTTTACAAACGTTTTATCCAGATATGGCGATCCCTCAATATCACTCACTTTCAAAATTGAACGTTGTAATAAACTTTTTTCCTGATTAGTCAGAAAATCATCAAAAGATCGATGCTCCATCATAACCCTCTGCCCGTAAGTGGTCACAGCAATCAATATAAATGAGATACTCAATACAATTTGAACCAATGCTTTTTTAATACTTTTTTTCATGTGTTTATTTTTTTATAATTCATTAAATCGGTCACATAGCTTGTCCCGATTAATCGGGAGAATACTCCATGAAATAATCATTCTTGATTTGTGAGAACTTTTACTTCTTATGGCCATTTCATAACAATAAAAATAAATAGGTTTATAATAATCTAGCAAGTAAGCATATGTAAAGTTAAGGAAATTATTAATAGAGCTATGCCAATTTCCTTCTTATTCTACTTTAATTTGGGAAAATTTGAAAGGCAATCTGTATTATTTAACGTGAGTACAATACAAGAAAACATTATCCAGACTTCTTATGCCATAAGCGTGTTAATAAATTAAGATATAAGACTTTAGATGTTAGAAATTAGATTCCAGACTTAAGACCCAAAATGTTTTAATCCATAGTTTAACTTCTAAAATCTAACGTCTTATTAGTTCAAAAGGCTAAATTTCAGACATAATGAACCGGTTTCATGAGAAATGCCTAGATCGAACTGAGGTTATTTAACATTTGGGTATTCCAGTTCGGGTTGATCATGATTCTTTAATAGCAATTCTTTGTAACTATTTACCAATTGCTTAAAACTTTCAAGATTAAGAGGATCAACAGGATTAACCGGTGGTGATTCAACCTTAAGGGGATCGATGGCATTTCCGTTTCGATAAAAACGAAAATCAAGGTGTGGGCCACTCGCCAAACCTGTCCTCCCCACGTATGCAACAAGTTCACCCTGCCTGACCTTTTTACCCACTTTTATTCCTTTTGCATATCCCGAAAGGTGAAGGTAAGCAGTAGTATAAGTACCATTATGCTTTATTTTTAATTGATTTCCCCCTTCACGGGTCCTTTTCATTTCCACAACTACACCATCTCCAATTGATTGAACCGGTGTTCCGTTTGGCGCGGCATAATCCACGCCATGATGTGCTCTTCTTATCTTCAAAATAGGATGTAAGCGACTATTGGAGAATCTTGAACTGATCCGTTTAAATTTCAGTGGAGCCTTTAGGAATGCCCGTCTTAAACTCCCACCATTTTCGTCAAAATAATCACCAATACTATCCTGGATAAAATAGAATGCATAATGATCATTTTTCATATGATTAAAAAGTGAAGCCTGCACATTCCCTAATCCTACTTTTTTATTGTCTACGTAAAGTTCTTCATAAATCACTTTATAATAATCGCCCTTTTGAATGCCAAAAAAATCGATCGTCCATGCATAAATTTCTGAAAGTTCGTTGGCCAAATTCGGATCGCCATTATTTTCAATCAGTGAATTCCAAAGTGAAGATGTAATTTTGCCTTCAATTTCACTAATCCGCGTTTGTACCTCTTTTTCACCAGCATGAACATGAACAGTGTCGCGCAAATCAAATACAATATATGAGGTTGGGCTATTTTCATAAATAAAATACTGCACAGTTTGTATTGAATCGCTGCTTAAAAAAACTGAATAATGATGACCGGCTCGAATTCGACGAACATCAAAAACAGGCCTTGCCATTTTTACGGCCAAATCAATTTTTGAATAATCAACATTGTATGATAGAAGTATGTCCGACAGAAATTCATTTCTCTTAATCTGATCTTTTACTACCTCGAATGAGTCGATGACGATGCCATATTTTATGGTAGGTTCATAAACTATTGGAAATTCTTCATATTGCAACTCTGGCTCTTTATTTCTCTGCCAAAAATGAACGCTAATTATGATGGCTAATCCTGCAACAATTAATATGATAACCTCTTTAAGTCTTTTATTCATTAAGCTAACTATTTAGTCTGTTTAGTTTTATGCTGATTAACAAGTTGGATAAAATCCTGCACGATATCGTTCGGAACCGTAACCGATAATTGATAATGCTTAATTTTCCAACCATCTTTGGTTTTTAAAAGGACGCCAGACGAACGACAAACGCCCATCCAGGTATCCAGTTTTTCGTCAATCCAGGCGATATTTTTTTGCTTATTAAAGTAAACCCCTCTATCAAAAGGCTTAAAATCCCATGCTGAACCACGATCAAAATAGGGCTTACAAAAAGCTTTAAATTCTTTAATGGTCCATTTCTCCGATTCATCCGTCCCAATATAATACCCATCTTCATCCATGTATGCAAAGAACGCCTCAAAATCGGCATTAGTAGCAGCTTTATGCCATTGATCCATGACATTATTAATGGCATTAATATTATTGGAGCTTTTATCCTTTGGCTTAATCTCCTGAGCAAGAAGGGAGCCTGAGAATATTACAATTATTAGAATAAGCTGAATCCGCATAGCAATAAAATTTAGCATTAAAAAAGCTAAAGTACAATTTTTGGATTAATGCTACGACCGATACTTATTTATTGCTCAAAGAAAAATTCAAGCCTGCCCTGAATGCTTTAAGATTGAGTGCCACAACATCTTCTCCTTTGCTACCGAAAATGGTTTGAATGGCCTTTTCAAGGCTACCGATTTCAATATCCAGAAAGGGAGCGCTAGCACCCAGAATTACCATATTTGCTGAACGTTCAGAACCAATTTCTTTGGCTATTTCATCTGCATTAATGGCAATATGATTTGGTATTGATTTAATTTTTTCGATGATTTGTTCCAGATCAGGGTAATTTGGAATATTTATAAAGGGTTGGGTATTCGCGATTATCCAACCATCTTTTGATAGCATAGGCAGATATCTCAACGATTCCATGGGCTCAATAGAAATAATCAGATCTGCTTTGCCTTGCGGAATTAAATCAGAAGCAATAGGGTTTGATGATAATCGAAGGTGAGATTGTACATCCCCTCCCCTTTGACTCATTCCGTGAACTTCTGCTTGTTTTAATTGAAGATCTAAATCGATAGCCGCTGTTCCAATAGTTGCAGCAATAGATAGTATTCCTTGTCCTCCAACTCCTGCAAGTATGATATCCTTTTTCATCTTTATATTATTGTTGTTCTAATTTATACTTCCAGATTTTTTACATTATGCTTTTGTCGCATTCTTTTATTAAGGGTTTGTATGCACTCCCTGCGTGGGATGATAACCGAAACTCCCTTATACTCTAATTCTTCAGCAATTGCTTTAACATTTTCTTCGTGTTGTTTTGGCAATGGTTTGAGTACCCGGATGTGATCTTCCTCAACACCTAAAGCAATACAAATTGCTTCTATTTTACCCAGTGCAGATGATTTTTGCCCGCCAGTCATTCCGGTAGTTGAGTTATCCAGAATTAAAACAGTAATAGGAGAATTATTGTTGACGGCATCAAGTAATCCTGTCATTCCAGAATGAGTAAAAGTAGAATCGCCAATTGCTGCAACCGCAGGAATCAGACCTGCTTCAGCAGCTCCCATTGCCATTGTAATTGAGGCTCCCATATCGACACATGAATTGATAGATTCAAGTGGCCTGAGCGCACTCAAAGTATAACAACCGATATCCGAAAAAACCCTTCCTTTTGAGTATTTTAAAAGAGCTTCATTTACTGCCAAAAAAGCATCATTATGACCGCAACCTTTACAAAGTGAGGGTGGTCTCCCGGCTACAAAGTCAGGGATATTTTCACCTTTGGTATCATCTTTTCCTAAACCAACAGCAACAATATTGGGATTCAACTCTCCATCGCGTGGAATGGTCCCGTCTAATCTTCCCTTAATTTTTTTACCCTTATTAAGCAATCCTTTAATGGACTGTTCAACCAATGGATAACCATCTTCCAGAATTAACAGTTCATCGCAAGTATCGTACAATTTTTCAACCATTTCCGCAGGAATAGGATATTGTCCTATTTTTAGGATTGGATGAGGAATTTCCATTCCCTGAAAATTTTCCATCAAATAATTATAGGCAATTCCACAGGTAATAATTCCCAGTTTTTTATCCGCTCCATTAATATAGGTATTAAACCCTGAATTGCTTGCTTCTGCCTTTAAATCTGCTTGTTTGGCCAGTAATTCTTTATATTGTTTTCGGGCTATCGCGGGCAATAAGATGAACTGCTTTAAATTATCGGGCAGTTTAAGTTGATTTTGCTCCCTGTTTTGAGTTCGGATGACTCCTGCCCTAGAATGGGCCAAACGGGTCGTAATCCTGTAAAGTACCGGAATACGCATTTTTTCAGATAAATCAAACCCATATCTGACCATATCATAGGCTTCTTGTTGATTTGATGGCTCTAAAATCGGCATGAAAGCAAAATCACCGTAGAAACGGGAATCTTGTTCATTTTGTGAAGAATGCATGGACGGATCGTCGGCCGAAACAATGATTAAACCTCCATTTGCACCTGTAATCGCAGAATTTATAAAAGAATCGGCTGCCACATTTAATCCAACATGCTTCATGCAAACCATGGCCCGTTTTCCGGCATACGACATGCCCAAAGCTGATTCCATAGCGGTTTTTTCATTGGCCGACCAATTTGATCGAATTCCCTTTTCTTTTGCCTCTTTCGATTTTTGAACAAACTCTGTGATCTCTGTTGAAGGCGTCCCTGGATATGCATAAATCCCGGAAATACCAGCATCAATAGCTCCCTGAGCAATGGCCTCATCTCCCAATAATAATAACTTTTGCATAAATTCTTATTAATTTACCAGATATGAATACTGAACTTTTCAACGCAAAATTACTCTTTTTTTTTCGAAGGCAAGCTCATATTGAGGTAGTATAAATTCATTCTAAAATACACACAATATTTGTACTTTAGCGTTGTTTTAACTATCATGAACTTTTTGGCCCATCTATATCTTTCGCCACAAAAAGAGGAAATCATACTCGGCAATTTTATTGCAGATGCAGTAAAAGGAAAGCTCTTTGATACTTATTCGGAAGGCATACAAAAAGGGATTTTATTTCATCGTGAGATTGATCGGTTTACCGACCAACATCCCATATTTAAAACAAGTTGTGAACGTCTTTATCCAAAGTATTTCAGATATTCAGGAGTTATTGTCGATATTTATTACGATCACTTTTTAGCTAAATACTGGAATGAGTATCATGATCAGGATTTAAAGGAATTTGTTGCAAGGGCCTATCATTTACTGATTCATAATTTTAAGTTATTGCCTCCTCGTTCAAAACGATTGTTGCCTTTCATGATTGCTCAAAACTGGCTGGTAAACTATTCAAACTTTAAAGATCTGAATCGGGTATTTGGCGGAATGTCGCGACGAACGAATAATCATTCCAGAATGGATGAGGCAGTATATGAACTGAAGGCACATTATGCTGATTTTGAAAAAGAATTCAGGGCATTTTTTCCGGAAATTATTAAGTTCACAAAAACTTCTGAGTTTTATTAAAACTTTTTAAACAATGTTTGATTTATATTTGCATGAATAGCTAAGGCTCCTTAATTTTATCCGTCAATTTTGCACCAAATGACCAAATCAAAAAAGGAACAAATCTTGGAGGATCGTATCAATATCCTCAAAAACACCCACATATTTTCTGAAACGGGGGCAGATGTGTTAAATGATATTGCTAATGCCCTTATTGAAAAGCATGCTCGTCCGGAAAAGGTTATTATTCATAAAGGGGATATGGGTAATTCAATGTACATTATCGTTAATGGTAAAGTCCGGATTCACGATGGCAATCATGTACTCACAAAATTGGGAACTGGTAGTGTTTTTGGCGAATATTCTCTCATTGATGAAGAAACCCGTTCTGCCTCGGTAACTGCCGAAGAACCAAGCGATTTACTGATGCTTTCGCAGGATGATTTTTTTAAAATTATTTTTGAAAAGAAAGAAATTATTAAAGGCGTTCTGAAAGTGCTGGTAAACAGAATGCGAAGCATGAATGTGCTTGAAGAAAAACTTTCCAAAAGTTATCTGAAAATTCAAAAACAAAAAGATGAAATTGAACTTCAGCATCAAAGTATTTCAAAGCAGAAAGAGTTATTGGAGGAACAAAATTACGATCTCTTAAATCTAAATGAAGAAAAGAACCACTTATTAAGCGTGGTTGTGCATGGCATTAAAAATCCATTGACAAGTAGTTTATGCTTGATCGACCTCATCAAGGAAGAAGAGCAGATAAGTGATTCACAACAGGAATACACCACCATCGTTGAAAATTCATTGAACCGCATTAACAAAATGATCAATGAATTATTAAATATTAATCGCATTGAATCTAAAACATACAGTTTAAAAACAGAAACGATCGAAATTTCAGGTTTGGTCAAAGAAGTTTTAATCAATTTCAATTTAGTCACCACCCGTAAAAATCTCCAGATTAATCTGAATCTTTGCCGATGCCATGCCAAGCTGAATGAAGTTTACATGCATCAAATTGTTGATAATTTACTTTCAAATGCTTTTAGGTTTGCCCCAATTTCAAGTGAGATTGACATTAATTTGCTTAAAAAAGACAATATTATTCGTCTTGAAATTATTGATGAGGGCCCCGGGGTTCCTAAAGAAGACCCAAATACAATTTTTGAAATTTATCAGCGTCAAAATGAAATACAAAAAGTGGATACAAATGTTGGTCTTGGGTTGGCCATCGTTAAAAAATATGTATGTGCACTTAAAGGTAAGGTATGGTGCGAGAATGTTAAAAACAGAGGCGCAATGTTTGTTATTGAGTTCCCATTGATGAATCCCGATTTTGATTAAGAATAGATAGTCGCAATAATTTTTCGGGAACCACCTTTATTTCTGAATTCACACAAAAAAATTCCCTGCCAGGTTCCAAGGTTTAATTTGTGATTACTTATTGGGATACTAACAGAACTTCCCATCAGGGATGATTTAATATGGGCAGGCATATCATCACTACCTTCCATATTATGACTGTAATCGAATGGGTTTTCCGGGACAAGTTTATTCAGAATCGTTTCAAAATCGATCCTGACCGAGGAGTCTGCATTCTCATTAATTGTGAGGGCCGCAGATGTATGTTTGATAAATAAATTCAGGATGCCCTGTTGAGGAAGCCCCTGTAAAACTTCCTCAATTACATCTGTTATCAAATGATAACCCCTGCTATATGCAGGCAGTGAAAACTCAATTTGTTTGATCAAAAATCCTTATTTTCTCTATTCAAAATAAAACTTTATTCTTTAGGTTCAGCAGCCGGATTTGCCTTAGGCCTTATTCCGGCAATCTCTTCAAGCATTTCTGTAGTTAATGATTTTGGCCGCTCTAACGGATAACCAAGTGCCCTGTCCCAAATTATGTTTGCACAAATACCAATCGATCTTCCGATCCCGAATAGTACGGTATAAAAATCATATTCTTGCAAACCGTAATGCCATTGAATAATACCGGATTGCGCATCAACGTTAGGCCATGGATTTTTTGCTTTCCCATGCTCCCTTAAAATATCAGGAACAACCTTATAAAGCATATCAACATATTTAAACAAGTCATCATCTTTTAAATGTTTCAGACTAAATTCACGTTGCAATAAATAGCGCGGGTCGGTTTTTCTCAAAACTGCGTGTCCGAATCCGGGAATAACCTGACCTGAATTTAAAGTTTCCCAAACAAATTGCTTCATCTCAGCTTCAGTTGGTATGGCTCCACCCATTTTATCCATTAAATCTTGCAACCATTTCAAAACGCCCTGACTTGCCAGTCCATGAAGCGGTCCTGCCAATCCATTAACCATCGCTGAAATAGACAGATAGATATCCGATAAAGAACTTGCCACAAGATGCCCTGCATGTGCACTTACGTTTCCTGCTTCATGATCACTATGGAGGATGAAGTGCATTCTGATTACATCATCATAAGGTTTTCCTTTGCCCATCATAAATGCAAAGTTGCCACCTAAATCTAAGTTGGGGTTGGATTGAATCCTGTTCCCATCCCGATATAATTTAGCATAGATATAAGTTGCTATTTCCGGAAGTTTTGCAAGCAGATTTAATGAGTCCTCGTACATTGGATCCCAATAATCAGCCTTAGGTATTCCGGCAATATATTTTTTTGTGAAAAAAGATTCACGATGCATTGAAATAATGGCAGATGAGAATATAGTCATAGGATGACTACAACAAGGAAAAGCATCAATAAGTTCGTATATATACCTTGGTAAAATTCTTCTTTTTGCGAACTCATCAACAACCTCGGTTACTTCAGCTTCGCTTGGAATATCACCGGTTAATAGCAGATAAAACAAACCTTCAACATAGGGCATTTCCGCCCCTTTTGGTTTTGGCAATTTTTCAAAAACTTCTTCAAGTTTGTAACCTCGAAACCTGATTCCTTCATTTGGATCCAAATATGAAATATCAGTAATCAAACTCTTTAATCCTCTCATCCCTCCAAGGAGTTTCGAGATGGTCACCTGATCAACAACTACATCACCAAACTCATCATTAAGTCTATCAATTCTTGGACGGTGTTCCTGAATTTTTTGGTAAAGCTTTTCTTTTAAACTTGTCATTTGTTCTTCTATTATTTAAATTCTTATCAAATTTTATCTACATATTTTCAATGATGGCATCGCCAAACTCTGAACATTTCAGCAATTTTGCATTATCCATCATACGATGATAATCATAGGTAACTCTTTTTTGGGCGATGGTTTTCACTAAAGCATCCCATATCAAATCGTGCGCTTTATCCCAGCCCATATATTTCAGCATCATTGCTCCTGAAAGAATTACCGAACCCGGATTAACCTGATCCAAACCGGCATATTTAGGGGCCGTTCCATGAGTTGCTTCAAAAATGGCATGGCCCGTCACATAATTAATATTGGCTCCTGGAGCTATACCAATACCTCCAACCTGAGCTGCCAAGGCATCCGACAGGTAGTCTCCATTCAGGTTCATGGTAGCAATTACTTCAAATTCTTTAGGCCGGGTAAGTACTTGCTGTAGGGTTATGTCAGCAATCGAGTCCCGAATAAGCAATTTCTGTTTCCATTGTCCGTTGCCATGTGTCGGCATTAGTTTCAGTGCAGTTTCAACCTCTGCCTGTCTGTCTTTTTTCTGAGCATCAACCATCATATGGTAGCCGGGATCAATCATTTTGGCATTATCCTCGATACTCAAATCCGGATTTTTATCTTTATTTGCGATAATCCAACTTTCCCGTTCAGTAACCACTTTATCCCGATATTCAGTAACGGCAACTTCGAATCCCCATTTTTTAAAGGCACCTTCAGTATATTTCATAATATTACCTTTATGAACGATGGTCAACGATTTCCTGTTTTCCAGTAAAGCATATTCAAGGGCAGCTTTTACCAATCGGTAGGTCCCTTCTTTTGAAGCCGGTTTAATTCCAATTCCACTAGTTTCAGGAAAACGGATGCTATCTACCTTCATTTCTTCCTGTAAAAAACGGATCATTTTTTTGGCATTCTCAGTACCTGCGGCCCACTCAATTCCCGCATAAATATCTTCTGTATTTTCCCTGAAAATAACCATATCGACATCTTCCGGTCGTTTTACAGGAGAAGGTACACCTGTGATATATTTCACAGGTCGCAAGCAAACATATAAGTCGAGTTTTTGTCGTAAAGCAACATTCAATGAAGTAATTCCGCCTCCGGTTGGGGTGGTTAACGGGCCTTTTATCCCAACTAAATATTCGATGAATGCATCAAGGGTTTCTTGTGGTAACCATTCACCTGTTCGGTTAAATGAATTCTCTCCGGCGTACACTTCCAGCCAATTAATTTTCCGATCGCCTCCATAAGCTTTCTCAATAGCAGCATCAAACACACGTACAGAAGCTGCCCAAATATCCGGGCCGGTTCCGTCGCCTTCTATGTAGGGTATTGTTGGATTATTTGGGACGATTAATTTTCCGTTTTCAATTTTTATCTTTCCTGAATTCATTTTGATTTTTAATTAAAATTTTTTTATTAATTGTAATCCTTTCGCAGATCAAACTAATACCCTAAATTTAATAAAACTTATCCAATTTAAAAATAGGAATCATGATTTTAAGCTAATTTTAATAATATTGAAAATAATAAAGTAAATTATTGCCATATTATTATTTTTCAAATGGTTATGTATGAATGATACGATTGTATATTTTGATGATTATTGTTATTTATGTAGCAATACTATTCAACTTTTGAATTGGTTAGACAAAGGCGACAAACTAATGTTTATCGGGCTGAGCAATGGTATTTCGGAACAAATACCAAAAGATTTATTGACCATAGATAGTATCATCGTTTTTCACAATGGTCAATATTCCGTTAAGTCCGGTGCAATTTTCCATATTATCGAATGCCTGGGCGGCTTTTTAAAAATCTTTTTCATCTTTAAAATAATCCCTAATAAGCAATTAGATCAATTATATGATTTAATTGCCCGATCGCGTTATCGAATGTTTGGGAAACGAAAAAGCTGTTATGTTCCAAAAAAACATAAATGAAAAATTAATGTAATTTCTTTCCCATTAATGCGTCAATACAATAAATGAGGTTATTGCCCATTTAGCTAATCATTTTGTATATTTGTTATCCATCGAAAATTAGATATTATGGAAAATCATCGTAGCGGATTATACCGAAGCACTAATCAGTATGTTATAGGTGGTGTTGCAGCAGGAATTGCAGATCATATGCACACCGATCCAACCATCATCAGAATACTATTTGTAGTTGCTGCACTATTTGGCGGTGGCGGTGTTCTGATTTACCTTATTTTATGGATTGCTCTTCCAGCCGGAGCAACAAGTTATTATAACCAACCAAATAATTTAAATCATATGGAAACAGAAAATATGGATAAGGGCAAGAATGAAAATTTCAGCCCGAAACAACCATGGGATAAAAACAAAAATGATGGTAGTTTAATTGCCGGATTAATTTTGATCACTCTAGGCTTGATTTTCTTGGCTGACAGGTTTATTCCCCGAATAGATTTCGGTGATTTATGGCCCGTCATCCTGCTGGTTGCAGGTATAGTTATGATCAAATCAGGTTACGATAAAACAAAAAAATAAAAACAGATGAAAAACAGTAATTTATTCTGGGGCGGAATTTTAGTTGCGCTCGGTGTTATATTTATACTTAGCAATTTTGATTTTCTAAATTTTAATTGGTGGGGAATTTTCAGGCTTTGGCCCATGTTGCTTGTTCTACTTGGAGTTACTTTGCTTCCTATAAAAAACGCGATAAAAATCATACTTACCTTAATCCTCCTTGCAATCACTATTGCATTGCTTTTGACCAATACTTCCTTGTATCAGGGACGATCCTATCGTTATAGCTGGGATTTTGGGGATAATAATGATTATGTAAAAGAATATAAAAGAAGTGATCAAAGCTTTTTTGAACCTTACTCGTCCGACATTGAAGAGGCAACTTTGGATATCGAGGCAGTGGCCGGTGAATTCATTATCAGTGGAAACACAGATAATTTAGTTGATTTCAGGCAAGATGGGAATATTGGCCCTTATGTTTTTTCAACAAATAAAAATGGCAATCATCAATATCTTAAATTTGAAATGCAGAATTCACATTTCAGAATGAAAAGGTTGATAAATGATGTTGACCTTCAACTGAACGATGATCCGGTTTGGAACATCAACCTTGAATGTGGTGCCGCTAAAATCGATCTGGATTTAAGTAAATATAAAACCCGAAATATTGACATTCAGGGAGGTGCTTCTTCTACTCATCTTAAACTTGGAAGCCTTTATGCAAAAACGGATGTGAAAATCGAATCGGGAGCATCATCGATCACCATCGCTATACCTGAAGATTCCGGCTGCGAACTTACTACGCAAACCGTACTTTCATCGAAGAACTTTGATGGGTTCACCCGACTCGAAAAGGGATTATACCAGACTGATAATTTTGAAAGTGCTCAAAACAAAATTTATATCGATATTGAGGCGGCTGTTACCAGTTTAAAGATTAGACGTTATTAAATAACCTCATTTCGATCTAAGTATTTCTCATTTAACAAGTTCAGTATATCTGAAATTTAGCCTTATGAGCTAAGAAGACGTTAGATATTAGAAGTTAGACCATGGAATCTAATCTTTTTCTAATATCTAAAATCTAACGTCTTATATCTTATATTTATTAAAGCACTTATGACAAAGGAAGTCTGTATTTTAATGTTTTCTTATATCGAATTCACGTTAAATGGATAAAATTTAGTATCAATTAAGGAAGATCATATTCTACGTTCGATTTCTGTATTCTTATTTACAAACAGGAAATCTATTTCCCACTGGCTTTTTCAATAACTTCGAGTTTGAATCCGGTACCATGCACATTGGTGATTGAAATATTGGGATCGGCTTTCAGGTATTTTCGAAGTTTTGCAATGAAAACGTCCATGCTTCTCCCGATAAAATAATCATTTTCGCCCCATATCATTTTCAAAGCATATTCTCTTGAAAGCAACACATTTTTATGCAAACATAATAACTTTAATAAACCAGATTCTTTTCTGGTTAAGTTATATTCAATATCCGATGTTCGCAGGGTCATATTCTTTACATCAAATGAAAATATTCCGATCTGAAAACTAGATTCAGTTCCATTATCAGTCTCCTGTATAACCTGACAACGCTTTAAAATAGCTTTGATCCGTAGGCTAAGCTCTTCAGTGCTAAATGGTTTTGTTATATAATCGTCGCAACCAAGCTGAAAACCCTTAATCCGATCTTCTTTTAATGATTTTGCGGTAAGAAAAATGATCGGGATTATCTGATTGGTGGCACGGATATCTTCAGCCAGGCTAAACCCATCCTTTTTGGGCATCATTACATCAAATACGCATAAATCAAAACGATGACGTTTAAATGCTTTCAACCCTTCTTCGCCATCTTTACAAAGTTTGATCTCGTATCCAAGCATTTCTAAATAATCGAGAAGAACCAGACTTAAGTTGGGATCATCCTCAACCAGCAATATTTTAATTCTTTCACTCATAAGATTCCTCCTTAATTATTGGATCAAATGGTAAGTAAAGTTCGAATTTACTTCCCCTCCCTAATTCTGAATTAATTCTAATATAGCCTCCGTGAGCCTCAATCATGGTCTTCACGTAATATAAGCCAATTCCAAAACCTTTCACATTATGAATGTTTCCGGTTGGGACCCTATAGAGTTTTTTAAAGATCTGTTTTTGGTTTTCACTACTGATACCAATGCCATTATCCTGAATATCAATCAGTATTCCATCTTTGACATTTCTCGTAGATATCACTATTTCAGGATTGCGATCTGTGTATTTTTTAGCATTATCGAGCAAATTGGAAATGACGTTCACGATATGAACCCGGTCGGCCAAAATAATTGAATTCATGGCATTTAATTCAATCTTGATTTTCCCATTTCTCTTTTTCAACCCTAATTTGAAATGATCAACTACCTTATTAATAATATGGTGGATGTCAATTTCTTTGGGCCTGATTTTCATATCTCCTTTATCCAGAATTGAAATTTGCAAAACCCTTTCAACCTGATTCTCGAGTCTCGTATTTTCATCAAAAATAATACTGGCATATTTCTGTGTTTTCTCCGCCGACTCGTAAACATTGGGCCTTAGCAACATTTCACTTGCCAGCGAAATCGTAGAAATGGGTGTTTTAAATTCATGGGTCATATTATTAACAAAATCCGATTTCATTTCTGAAATCCGTTTTTGCCTGAACATGCTGATTACAGTGTACCAAAAACTAATAATAACAATAATGATAAAGAAAGCTGAAAGGATGAGCCATCCAATCATATTAAGCAATATTTGGCTTGTTTGGTGCGGAAAATAAATCCCCAGAAAATACTGATCAGAATCACACAAGCAACTTAATGATACATTATGTTGTGAGTTCATGATTTCCTTTTCATAATTTAAATAAGAGCCCATTAAAAAAATTCCGGTCCTACGATCGTAAACGCCATACTCATAATTGTTTTTAATCTGCAAACAATCAAGCTCGGTTTTAATCAGTTTAAAAAGCGTATTCTTATCAATAATATCCGTTAATTTAGTCTTCAACACTATGCAATTGGGATTGGCTTTCATCATGACTAAAGTTGAGTCGGTATGGTCATTTAAAAGTTGATTAACGACCGTTTTCATTGCAATGAGTACCCCGTTATTAAATTGTTCTTCCTTAAAATCAACTGCTTTTTTCACCCAATATAATTGAGTAATCATAATGCCAACCATTGAAATTGAAGCAATAACAACAATGAACCTGAAAAATCCTTTTTTCAATCGTTCACTAATTTTTGTCATTATTCATCAAATTATTTAAAAATCCGGGAAAACCTAAGTCTATCATTTTGTAGGCGTTAATTCTAAATCAACAACACAAATATACAACGATCAAATCAACCTCAATTTTTAATTAACAATTCATTAACAGTTTTTAACAGCCAATTAACAAAATTGGATCATATTAAAACTAAATTTGTGTAAAGAAATAATTTTAACTCTAAAAAGAACTATATGAAAAAAATAATTTTAAGCATGGCAGTGGTTGCATTCATTGCTATAGGAACTATATCAGTTAATGCACAGGATCCACAAAAGAAAGAAGTTAAAAAAGCTACAACAGAAGTTACTACAAAAACAGCTGAAACAAAAGAATGTGATACTGCTACCAAAAAAGCATGTTGCGATACTTCAAAAGCTTGTGACGATACAAAAAAGACCGCTGCAAAGAAAAAGAAATAACATTTTTTTAAGATATGTTATGAAAGCCTCATTTTTTGAGGCTTTTTTTTATCATTTTTCATGCGTTAATTCTTTTTTTATTAAATCGATCACTAACTTGCCCCTATTAATAGGGAGAATACCACGCGAATAATCACCTTCGGTTGTTCTGAATTTTTTCCTCTTGGTTATTCCATCACAAATTTCTTTATGATTACCTTTGAAAAAAAAATTTGAATTATGATAACTACAAAGACAACATATATTGGAGGATTAAGGACCGAGGCACAGCATTTAAGATCTGGCAACAAAATTATTACAGATGCACCCATTGATAATCAGGGAAAAGGAGAAGCTTTTTCACCAACCGATTTAGTAGCCACCGCACTTGGAAGTTGCATGATTACTATTGTAGGAATTGCTGCCAACAACCATCATTTTAATATTGATGGCACCCAAATAGAAATTACCAAAGTGATGGCTTCCGATCCCAGAAGGATTTCCGAAGTAATCGTTGATTTTACTTTTCCACCAAATAATTATACGGAGAAACAGAAAAAAATAATTGAAGTATCTGCCTTAACCTGTCCCGTTGCCAAAAGTTTACATCCCGATTTAAAACAAACCATTAGTTTTAAATACACCTGATATGTTTGCTGAATTAAAAGTCGGATTATCCTATGAAACAGAAAAAATAGTGGAACCACAAGACTCTGCTACCCATTACGGTTCGGGGATGGTTGAAGTTTTTGCCACACCCGCCATGATTGCCTTTATGGAAAAAACAGCGTTGGAATGTGTAAACCATCTTCTTCCTGTAGGATATACTACGGTTGGCACAGAACTACATATTCAACATATTAAGGCCACTCCTATCGGGAATAAAGTCAAATGCAAAGCTCTGGTAACTGGAATTGATCGTAAGAAAATTGTATTTGAAGTAATTGCTGAAGATGAAAGTGGGAAGATTGGATTTGGAACCCATACCCGGTTTATTATCAATCAGGTTGAATTTATGGGGAAATTACAGTAAGTTTCGCTCGGGAAAACCGCTCTCTTATAGGCTTATCATTAATCGATATTCCTGAATAACGAATAAGAATACAGTAGTCAGAATACAGTAGGCAGTAAACAGTAGTTATTGGTTGGGACAATTTTTTCAGAACATTGTATTTTAGTTGGCTCATAAAGATTTATGTAAATTTTGGGTTGAGATTAAGTATGGCTCAGCCTTTTTATATACGTTAACACTTAAACACAAAAACACTTCTTTATGATTGACATTCGGTGGACATCAGTCAGTAGTCAGTAGAAAGTTGTATCTTGAGTCTTGCATCTTGTCTATTGATATTTTATACTTATCATTCCATTTTTTACTGTTTTACTTTTGATGGATTATTGTAATTTAGAATTTTAATTTTAACAGAATGAGAGTTGTAATACAAAGAGTTTCGGAGGCTTCGGTTAGCATTGATAAAAAGGTGAAGGCCGAAATCAAGAAAGGCTTATTGATTTTGCTGGGCATCGAAAATGCAGATTCATTTGAAGATATTGAATGGCTATGTCGCAAAATATCACAATTGCGGATTTTTGATGATGCCAATGGAGTGATGAATCTGGATGTGAAAGAAATTGACGGAGAAGTAATCGTTGTGAGTCAATTTACCTTGCATGCCAGCACCAAAAAGGGCAACCGTCCTTCTTATATTTATGCTGCCAAACCTGATGTGGCTATTCCACTGTACGAACAGTTCGTAACTCAATTTGAAAAAGAAATTGGGAAAAAAGTTCAAACGGGTGAGTTTGGGGCCGAAATGGAAGTTACTTTGACTAATGATGGCCCTGTGACCATAATTATAGATTCAAAAAACAGAGAATAATGAGCTTAAAAAACATTCTACTATTGGGTGATCCCAGATTGTATGAACAATCAGTAGCTGTAAAAAAAGAAGAATTGGATGAAATTAAACCCGCCATTGACATCCTGCATCGGGCTTTAATGGAGTTTAAAGAAAAATACAAAGCCGGCAGGGCTATCGCAGCTCCGCAGATTGGGGTCATGAAACGGTTTATTTATGTCAATATTGATAAGCCAATTGTGATCATTAATCCGGTTTTATTCGATTTTGGTGAAGAAAAAATCATTCTTTGGGATGATTGTTTTTCATTCCCAAATCTATTTGTAAAAGTTGAACGGGCCAAAAAAGTGAAAATGACTTTTCGTGATATGAATTGGGAAGAACATACCTGGCAACTTGAAGATGATCTTTCGGAACTTATTCAACATGAATACGACCACCTTGATGGTATTTTAGCCACTCAAAGAGCTGTTGATGATAAGTCGTTTAAAATGACAGGAAGCTAAATGTGCCGGAATTAAGAATACAGTAGTTAGTATTTCGCAAGTAAAAATCAATGGTAATGTATTAATAGTCTATTGATGTCCACCGAACGGCAATCATAAAAAAGTGTTTTTGTGTTTAAATGTTAACGTATATAAAAAAGGCTGAACCATACTTAATCTCAACCCAAAATTTACATAAATCTTTATGAGCCAACTAAAATACAATGTTCTGAAAATATTGTCCCAACCAATAACTACTGTCTACTGCCTACTGTCTACTGTCTACTATATTCTGACTACTTTCTACTTTCCACTCAAGATTAGAATTATTACTAATTTTGTGTAAATACCTAAAACCATGACTAAACTTAGCGTAAACATAAATAAAATAGCCACCATCCGAAATGCCCGAGGTGGTAACTATCCCAATGTTTTAAAAGCGGCAATCGATTGCGAAAGATTCGGTGCTCAGGGAATTACAGTACATCCTCGCCCCGACGAGCGACATATCCGCTATCAGGATGCTCGGGATATTAAGCCTAAAATCGGGGTCGAATTTAACATTGAGGGAAATCCCGTTCCTAAATTTATTGATTTGGTGTTGGAAGTAAGACCTCATCAAGTTACATTGGTTCCCGACTCTCCGGATGCAATTACTTCCAATGCCGGATGGGATACGATTAAAAATGAATCCTTCCTGAAGGAAGTGATTTCTGAGTTCAAAAGAAATGGAATACGGACTTCCATTTTTATTGAAACTGATGAAAAAATGATCAGGAATGCATTGAAAACAGGTGCCGACCGAATAGAATTATACACTGAATCGTATGCCGACCATTTTCATAAAGATAAAGTTGCTGCTATTGCCCCATTTATTGCTGCTGCAAAAGTTGCCAACGAAATTGGTTTGGGTATCAATGCCGGTCACGATTTGGATTTGTACAATTTAAGGTATTTTGCTGCAAACATTCCTGGTTTACTGGAAGTATCCATCGGGCATGCATTGATCAGTGATTCACTTTACTTAGGACTTGAGAATACAATTCAGCTATATTTGCGGGAACTAAAACTTTAATTTATTTGTTCCTTTTTAAACTATTGTACCACTCATACCTTACTCATGACTTCAAAGCTCAAATCCGAAGCAGAAAATATTTATCTCATTTTAGCCGCTTTATTTATTGCCTCCCTGGTTACCAGTAATTTAATTTTTCAGAAATTCTTTACCTGGGATTTTTTCGGACTGCATACTTTTGAATTATCAGTTGGAATCCTCCCATATCCCATTACCTTTTTAATAACGGATATCATCTCTGAAATTTATGGCAAAAAACGTGCCCATAAAGTTATCATGGCCGGTATTTTTGCCAGTATTTTCATGTTGCTAATCATCATAGCAAGTTCATCGGTGGCCGCTACCGATTGGTCGCCCATACAAAATCACGAATTCAAACGGGTTTTCGGATTTACCTTTATTGCGGTTGGTGCATCACTGGCAGCTTATTTACTGGCCCAGCATATCGATGTTCAATTATTTCACTTCTGGAAAAACCTGACCAAAGGAAAACATCTATGGCTGCGCAATAATGCATCTACATTTACCTCTCAATTTATTGATACCTTTACTGTGCTTTTTCTTTTGTGTAGCTTTAAAGTTATTGAATGGGAATTGTTTGGAATTTTATTGCTCAATGGATATATGTTTAAGTTAATCATTGCTATACTTGATACACCCGTTATTTATTTCATTGTTTATTTATTTAAAAGGCGTTTTCATCTAAAAGATAGCATGGACGAATTGCAATTCTAATCATTATTACGAATGAAATTATTTTATCGAACATTTGGAGAAGGTCCTGCTGTGATAATACTTCATGGCTTGTTTGGTATTTCCGATAATTGGGTAAGTTTCGGAAAAAACCTGGCAGAACAGGGTTATCAGGTTTACATTCCCGATCAACGAAATCACGGTCAATCGCCGCATAGTCCTGTTTTTAATTATCTGGCACTAACTGACGACCTTTACGAATTTATGGAAGATCATAAAATAGAAAATCCTATAATTATTGGTCATTCAATGGGCGGTAAAGTAAGTGCCCGTTTTGCATTGGAAAATTCCGAATTAATTAAAAAGGTGGTAATAATAGATATCAGCCTAAGGGCCTATCCAAGCAGGAATTCTCATGCTAAAATTATTGATGGGATGCGCCGGATTAATTTTGACATGGTGAACTCCAGAACAGAAGTCGACATGTTGTTAACTGAGCGTATTCCCGATTTTCGGATCCGTCAATTCATTCTGAAAAATTTATACTGGAAAGAAAAAGATAAGCTCGCATGGCGAATTAATTTTGAGGCCATCTGTGAAAATTTAAATGAGCTTTTTGACGGGATCGATACCATCGACCGTTTCAATAAACCTGCCTTATTCATCAAAGGCGGATTATCGGATTATATCCTGCCCGAAGATTATCCGACAATTAAATATAATTTCCCAAATGCTGAAATTGTAACTATTGAAAATACTTCGCATTGGGTTCATGCCGAGGCACCAGAAAAATTTTCCGAACTGGTGTTTGATTTTTTAAAAAAAAATTAAATATCGAACACAGGATTAATCTTCCATTTCAATCACCCGCTTTTTATAAACCCTTTTTGAAAGGCTGATACTTAATTCATAAAGCCCATATAAAGGAATTACAACCAGGATTTGGCTAAAGACATCGGGTGGGGTTATAATTGCCGCAATGATTAACAGGATTACCAACATGTACTTCCTGTTTTTTTTCATAAAGCTTGGAGTAATGATCCCAATCTTGGTCAGGAAATAAACAAAGATGGGCAATTCAAATACGAGACCAACGGCAAAAGTTACCGAAACCACGGTACTGATATATGAATCTAACGAAATGCTGTTTTCGACAGCATCACTTACCTGATAGGTGCCAAAAAAGTTAACCGTTAATGGCACAATTATAAAATAGCTGAACAATACGCCCAACATAAAAAGCAAAGAACTTGATATCACAGCTCCCCCCGAATATTTTTTTTCTTTCGAATGAAGTGCCGGATTTATAAAACTCCAGATTTCATAAATCACGTATGGGAATGCTGCAACCAAGCCAACGATCATCGAAATGTACATATGGGTCATAAACTGCCCCGACATGCTTATATTAATTATTTTTAAGGACATTTCTCCGATGCAAAGACCCGAAATTGATAAATAATCAGCAATTTGACAGAGAATACGGTTGGTTATAAAATTTGAATCCTTAGGGGCCAGAATGACTACATCAAAGATTAATTTTCGGTTTAAGAATGCAATAATGGCGAAAATAAAAATAGCAATAACCGACCTGACGATGTGCCAGCGAAGCTCTTCAAGATGTTCCCAGAAACTCATTTCCTTTTCCGGGCTTTTTTGCTTCTTCTTATTTGAATTAACTTCAGTCATCAGCTTTTTACTATTTTTAAAATGCTAATACAAAGATGGTAAAAATATTGAGATTTCAAACCTTAACCTGATGAAATGGGATGGCGTCCTTTCAGGAAGCCATCCCAAAGCATTTTACATAAAACAACCCTGCTTGGGTTCCAAACTCTAGCAGGGTTAAAATCAACCATTATTAATTAAACTTCGATTAAAATTTAGGTAAAGATTACCTGCGTATTTTCACCGCCACACATGCCATAAAAATCACCAATGGTGATGATATCCTTCACGTTTTCGTTAAAATCTTCTTTTTTAAGTTTGAACATTTCAACAGCTAATTTACAAGCATAAATTTCGCCGCCACCTGCGGTAATCATATCCAAAAATTCGTCGACCGGGGGCATATCCAGTGCTTCCATTTGTTTTTTCATCATCGCCGATACACCCGCTTCTACACCCGGTAACATCCCAAGAATGCTTGGGAAAGGTAATCCACCCGGCATTCGCATTGCGGGATTTCCAAGCGTTGAGGTATGCAATTTTTTCATTTGCTTTTTTGTTATGGCATCAAGGCCGAAGAAGGTAAAGAAAATTTTTGTTTCAATGCCTTCCATTACCGCTCCGTTGCCCATTACCAAGGTTGCATAAACATCTTCAATACTTCCTTTTGCGCAAATAAGGCATACTTTTTTTAATGGAGTTTCGTTTTTGTTTTCCATGATTTTAGTGCTTTAGTTTATATGATTAGATACAGCTAGCTGGTTTAGGTACGCCTGAAATTTTGGTTGCTTTTTTCAATGGTGCGCCCGGGAATAGTTGGTAAAATTCTTTGATATCAACGATTCCTGATTTTCCAATTCCTCTGATGGTTAAAGCTTCTCCACTCATTACTTTGGTCCTGATCCAACTGATCAATTCAAAATGTTTTTCGGTTAAATCAATCCCTTCTTCTTTTGCAATTTCTGTAGCGATTTCTTTTGTCCATTGTGATGGATCGTTCATATAACCTTCGCCTGATACGTCTACAGATATTCCTGCTATTGTTTTTGTTGCCATAATTGTATGTTTTTAAAATGTTATTTATTTTCTTTTGATATGTTTTTTAAGAATGTAATCATGAAACCCATTCCCTTTTTCATCTCAGGGGTGTTTATTTCTCTCATAATTTTCCAGAGCGAATATTCGGGAATGTTTTCGGTATTTAAGTTTTTATATACGTTCACCCCATTCGTAAATGCTTGCAGCATTTCGGGTTGAGTAAGGCTCTTAACCAGTTCGAGCATTGGTACGATATTGTCTGATAGTTTTTTAACATCCTCGGCACCAAAATGGGTAACAACATTGTCGATCATTCGGCCAAGTTCTGCGATAAACTCAAAATATCCTTTTTGCTCAAGTTCGTTCATTTTATTGATACTGTCGAGGCCAACCTGATGGATGATAGGTGTTACATCTTTGATCAAATCATTGGCGCTCTCAAGCATTCCAAACATTTCGTTGATGGTATCAATATTTCTGATAAGTTTAAATACCAGTTGCTTCAGTGCTTCCCCATCAACATCGATCCCTGCATTATCAAGCTCAACAACGGTAGCTTTGAACATGTCGGAACCAATGAGTGAAACATCAGTCACCAGATCCTCGACTGTTTGGCGGGATTGCTTTTGAGCCAGAACCTCCTCCAAAACAATGTCAAGCTTCCTGTTTATATCATCGAATTTCGATTGAATTTCTATGTCTGTCATTTTTTTATTTTTTATACAGTCGGTAAAAATGACCTGGTTTATAATTTTTTTCCTGCCATTTGCATCTCCGAATCGATCGGCATTTCTTTTCCTTTTAACAGGATGTGCCAATAAATCCAACGGAAAATTAATTTGCCATAATGATTCATCCGAGAAACTTTCAGCAAGCCAAATGGGCCAATCCCAGGAAATGGGAATGATCCTGCAAGCGGTTCGGTATCATAATTGAAATCAATTAAAGTTCCTTTACCGTATCCGGTTTCGATATAACAATTTGCGTGCCCGTCAAATTTCGCGGTAAAGGGTCGTCCTTCAATTGCACACATTAAATTTTCCTGTAAAATATCGGCCTCAAAATGAACTACCGATCCTGCTTTAGAAGTTGGTACATTTGCAGCATCACCGATTACGAATATATTTTCGGCTTTTTGCGATTGCAAGGTATATTTATCGGTAGGAACAAAGTTAAGTTCGTCGCCCATGCCACTTCGTTCAATCATCGGATCACCCATATTTGTGGGTACCGAAACCAAACAATCGAAAGGTACTTCAACCCCAGCATAGTCAATAATTTTTTTGTTTACATTATCAACTTCAGCAATATTAAAATCAGGAATAATATGAATATTCTTATCCTTTAACAGTTCACCCAACATCTTGGTAGCCCTTGGCTTAGTAAAGGCACCCGGTAATGGAGTAACATAAGTGATTTCTACTTTGTCACGCAGTCCCCTTTCTGTAAAAAAAGCATCTGCAAAAAATACAAATTCGAGCGGTGCTACAGGACATTTATAAGGAAGCTCAGCAATATTTACAACCAGTTTGCCGCCTTTCCATGTTTTAAAATAATCGGCAAGTGCCAGTGCACCTTCTATTGTGTAAAAATCGAAAATGTCTTTATACCACAAATCGCCTTTCAAACCGGGAGTTTCTTCAGGAGCTGTTCGCGTTCCTGTAGCAATGATTAAATAATCGTAATTTAAAACAACCCCTTCCTCCAGTAAGACCCTGTTATTTTCCGGCTCGATTTTATCAATCTTGCTGTAAATTACATTTAATCCTACCGGGAAAAAATCACTTTTAGGCTTAATTACATCGTTCTTTTTATACATTCCAAAAGGAATAAACAAAAATCCCGGTTGATAATAATGCGTCTTAAACTGATCGACAATAGTGATATCCCACTCATCCCGTTCAAGAACTTTTCTCATTTTGTTGGCCATGATAGTTCCACCTGTACCTGCTCCTAAGATTAATAGTTTCTTCATCTGATGTTATATTTTATAATATTTGTATGTTTGTATGTAAGTATTTATCTAGATTCAATATTTAATTGTTACAAAATTAACAATGCTTTAGAACCTATGCAAGTTTCTAGATATGATATATATCATAGTATTTAATTTTATAGATATGTTTAATAAAACAGCATAAATATGCCTGAGATAATCAATTCAAATCACTGTAAAGCATGTATTTACAAAGGACTGTTATTTGGCGGCCTAAATGATGATGAACTGAATTTACTGAATAGAAATAAGAAGGAAATGTTATTCAAAAAAGGTGAAATCATCAGTACTGAAGGTCAGGATATCGCCGCTTTCCTTTACTTAAAGCAAGGTTTGGTAAAACTTTACAAGCAATCTCCTAATAATAAGGATCAAATCATAAGCATCGCTAAGCCTCGTGATTTTATATCGCTATTAAGCATGTTTTCTCTTTCGACTTACAAATATTCAATTTCCGCGCTTGAAGATTCAGTTGTTTGTTCTTTGGATATGGAAGCATTAAAAGAAGTGATCAAAAATAATGGGGCTTTTGCCATCGATATCATGAAAAAAATGAGTAAGATGTACGATGATATTATTGAAAAAAGATTTGAAATCAACAAAAAGCATTTAAGGGGAAGAATTGCTTACATTCTCATCTTTTTTTCAACTCACATCTACCAGCAGGATGAATTTGAACTACCCATTTCAAGGCGTGAAATTGCAGAATTAATTGAAATGACCACTGAAAATGTGATCCGGATTTTATCTGAATTCCGTAAAGATAAGATTATTCATATTGATGGGAAAAGGATAAAGTTGCTAGATCCTGATCGATTAGAAAGCGTCTGTAAACTAGGATAAATTCATCTAATATCAATTAACATCCACCCTCAACTTTGCTCTTTTTCTTTTTGCGTTCGGGAATTATAACTTCGGTGTGATTGTTTCCGGGTTTAATGGCAGAATTTCCATCCGATAATTCCTCCATTAAGGCAGCAAAATTATACTTTGGTTGTTCAACCATATATTGAGGGATTTCTGATTCACTGAACATATTGTATTTTTCGCCTGAATAATATTCATATCCTCCAAGAAGTATTTTCACATTTTTATAGCCCAACTGTTTGAGTATCATCCAAGAACCATTGGCTTCACTTTGATTGTATCCATATAATATAACTCTTACTGAATCCTTAGTCATTTGATCAAATAAAGCCACATTATCAGAGGCTAATAACTCTTTACTTGAGATATTAATTGCAGTTTCAATATGCCCTTTCGCAAATTCATATGGATTTCGTACATCTACAAATTGATATCCAGCCATATTATTCGAAACAATGTCCGTAGCTTTTTCCGGAGTCATTTCATCTTCAAAAGAAAGAACCTGATCTAAAGCCTGATCGATTGGCACTTTAAATTCAAATTCAGGTTTATGCAGCGTAATAAAACCGATGATTATTACCAGAACAAAAAATATGGCAGCTATGGATAATCTGTTGGTTCGTTGATTTGTATCTTTCATGTCTTATAGAATTTATCTTATTCTCTAAAATTTTTACTTAAGCAAGATTAACAACCACCTTCAACTTTTGTTTTTTTATTTTTTCGTGTGATCACGAGAGCATCTTGTGGATTAACTTCTGAAACTATAGCTTGTCCGCCACAAAAATAAATTCCGGCTGCTTTTCTAAACTGATAGGCTTCAATTTCTTTTGTTGATGAAGTTTCTGGAGGTTCTGTCGGTTGAATGATGGTCGCAAACCAATTATTCAATCCGCCTTGCATCACAAACAATTTCTTGTAACCCTTTCTTCTGGCAAACATCCATGCTTGCTCTGCATACACATCAGCATTTGAATAAAATACGATATCCCTGTCTGTTTGATTGAGTAAGTCATCCCAATCAGGATGCAGAATCTCTTTAAGTGGAATATTTTCGGCACCCGGCAATGAATAATTTAGATAATCATCAGCCATACGAACATCGATTAATAAGAGCGTGGGGTCCTGATTGATGATCCGTTCTGCTACTTTATCAGTACTGATAAAGTGTGTTACTTCGTTTAATTCGTATTGTAAAACCTCAGGATTGGTTTCCGGTAATTGCTCCTTAGCCGGAAGAATTAATAAGACGAATCCAAGGATCACCAATATTGCTGCTAACAAACTATATTTTAAATTCATCACCTCAGTTTTAATAATTAACTTTTTTTACCTTTTTTTCGATTCTTGTAACAATATAAAATAACGGAATGGCTACAAGGATTACGACAAACACAAATAAGGGTGCTGAAATTCCTAATGTTTCCGTTATTTTTAATGAACCCAGATTTCCACTATTGTAAAGGCTTTCAAACAAAGGAAATGCTTCTGAGAAAACCAGAATCCCGATAAACATTCCTGCCGTAAATATCATGGCATCAATTTTACCAATCGCTGCACCACAAAAACTGGTACCGGGGCAATAACCTCCAGAAATAAATCCAACTCCCATTATGATTCCTCCTACAATGGATGAAGCAATAAATGTTGGATTTACAAAGACCAGATTGATATCGATCCAACCCAGATAACTAAAGTATAATAAACCAAGCATTGCTACAATGGCTGCGGTAAAAAATACTTTAAGCACCACGAAATCGTAGCCATAAAAAACACCTGCTAATTTTCTTGAAGATGAAAATCCGGATGATTCTAAAATGAAACCAAATGCAAATCCGATCAATATAGCGATCACCAAATCCCATTCACTTCCAATGATACCTAAAGGAATTAAAGGTCCCATAATATATATTTTAAGTTATTAAATCCAATTTTTTCTAAACAAATAAGCAAACACGAATGCGGTACCAAAAATGGTAATCATTGCAATAAAGCCCGAAGTTGCCAGACTAGCCATCCCGCTTAAAGCAGCACCACTGGTACATCCTCGTCCAAGTTGTGAACCAATCCCAAATAATAGGCCGCCCATTGCAGCAAAAATCAATCTACGCTTAGAGGTAATTTTGGGTGAATGTTCCACTTTTAATTTTAATCTTCCTGAAAGGGCTCCGGATAAAAATGCCCCAGCAAGAATACCCAATGTTTCAAAAACCAACCAATTATTCATCGGGTGATTATCATCACTAATAAATTTACTCAGGTAATGAGATTGCTCTGCAAAATCAGGAGTTACAGTATGTACAGCAGCAACTACAGTGCTTTTCACTGCTCCGCTGGCACCTAGCCCTCTACCAGTTATATAAAAGGTTAGGAGCAAAAGTAATCCCAGAAGTACACCCCCAAAATAAGGGTTAAAGTATTTCTTGCTTCGCTCTTTTTGATTTGATTTCATTTTTATTCTCTTTTAGTAAAAACTAATATTCATCAAACATGATTGATCGATCTAATATAAATACCTTGTGATTTGCCCTGCTTCAACCATGATGAATCGAAACATTAAGCCGCCGAATAAGATCAGCAATGCAGGAATAGCAACAGGAATTTTATATCCTCTTAATTCAAGGATTTCCAAAATTGCCGGGAATACAAGACCCAATATCACCACAAAAACCCAAAAAGAAACTGTAAACTGACCACCCATGAAAAGTTCAGCAGCATTAATTTGAACGGCCGTGCTTGCCATAAATCCCATAAACAGGTGGATGATAAAGAAAAGTTCAATTCCAATCAATATTAAATCTACTTTGCTCATGAAACTTCTTTCGATATGGCTTTTCGACATCCACATGATGGCAGCTGCCCCGGTTGATAATCCCGAAACAAGGAATAATGGTCCAAGAATAGCAGTATTCCATAAAGGCCGGGCATTAAAAGCCGATAATAAAATTCCGGTATAGATCCCTAAAATGACAGATAAGATGAGTAAAGCCCAAGCTAACGACTTACGATATTCGATGATCAATTTCTCAAACTTATTTAGGATTTCGAATTTCCAATCCCATTTAGGATATAATTCTTTGATATAACTGGATACCCACATCATTGATAATGGTGTAATCAGCATTAAAACCCATGCCCCCCATGACATTGGTGACTCAAACCTTACTGTTAAATATAATCTCCAGAAATACCATTGATGTTTCAAATCAAGGAACAGTGCAAATAATCCAAGAACTAAAGCTGCCGGCACCAAAAATACTGCCCATTTAACAGTAGTCGGCATTTCTTTTTCCTTTCCAAGAATGGTATATAATGAAGCGAAAAACATAATTCCTGCAGCTAATCCGCCTAAAAACAAATAAAGCGGGATTTGCCAATGCCAGATATGCAGAAACGGATCAATATTTGGAATATTCCGGCCACTAACAAAAATTTCTTCTTTCATATGCTAAATTTTTATAATCATTTTTTTGTCAGAAAGATTAATCGGGTAAATCTTTCGTTTGATTTGAAATTGCATTTTTTTAGATCAAATAATAAATCTGGGGTTTTGTTCCTGCTTCAGGTGCCAGTGTTTTATATTTTCTGTTTTGTAATGCTTGTGAAACATCGCTGTCCGGATCTTCCAAATCACCAAAATACATACAGTTGGTTGGACAAACCGACACGCAGGCAGGTTTTTCGCCTTTTTCAACCCGGTGCAGACAGAATGTACATTTATCCACATATCCATCCGGATGAGAATACCTTGCATCGTATGGACATGATTCGATACATGCTCCACAACCAATACATTCATTAGCTGTTACCGTTACGATTCCTCCTGCTTCATAATGGCTTGCACCCGTAGGGCAACATCTCACACATGGTGAATTATCACAGTGATTACATCGCTCCGAACGGATTTCAAGTTCAAGGTTTGGATAGGTTCCATCCATGACTTCAACCACCCAATCGCGGCAATAACCGTGAGGAACATTATTTTCTGTCTGACACGCTACAACACAATCGCTGCACCCGACACATTTTTTGGTGTCAATTGCCATTGCATATCTCATAATTTAGCCTCCTTTCCCGGATCTTCGGTAATAAATGTGATAAAATTCCCTCTCATTCCGGTTCCACCCATAATAGGGTCGATCATAACATTGGTAATTAATTCGGAATCACTGACTCCGTGTCCAAAAGCTGTTTTCAGGTTTTTATTGCTATGTCCAAATCCATGAACCATATAAACCGAATCCCATCTGATTCTTTCAGTAACCCTTACTTTTATTGGGAAGGTGGAAACTTGTCCATCCTGATTTTTAAGCCAAACATATTGATCCTTTTTAAGGCTCCACAATTTGGCAACTTTCGGATTGATCCAAACTGCATTTTCATGCATCAGGTCGGTCAAATTTGGATTGTTGGCCGTACGGCTAAACGTATGCATTGGGGCCCGCCCGTAAATCAATCGATAAAAGCCCGAAGGTGGCTCCGGATGTGCAGTGTAAATTGGCATTGGATCGAAACCATGTTCAGCCAGATCAGTTGCATAAAGTTCTATTTTACCGGTATTTGTACTAAACTCAAAGTCATCCCCTTCTCTGAGATAGAGTGCACCTGATTCCCGATCAAACTTTTTCACGCCAAGGGTTTTCATTTCTTCGAGAGAGGTCCCCAATTCCTTAAGTTGCCAGTCAATAACTTCTGAATAATCATCCCATGGAAAATAATGTCCTAAATCCATCTTGTCGGCAATTTTCTTTGCCATCCACCAGCTTGGCATAGAATCATATTTAGGTTTTGCGGCAGGCATACGAACTGCAATACTTGGAATTCGATGTGGTTCTACCCTTAAGTCGTCATATCGCTCAAGATAAGTACATTCAGGCAATACCACATCTGCATATCCTGTTATTTCCATAGGCATGGTATCAACAACTACCATAAAGTCAAGTGCATCCATTGCCTTTTTGAGTGTTGTTTTATCAGGCATGGTCAAAGGCAGATTTGTACCTGAAACGATCCATGCATGAATCTGATATTTATTATCATCCGAAGGAATAGAAGCGTCAATCAGGGCATTAGAAACAGATCATCCGGCCAATGGATATTTTCCGTTCATCGCTTCTCTCCACGACCATTTTGGTTTAGGATAAGCAGGAGTTGGATAATGTGGAACATGAAGGGCTTCTTTGAAATAAAAACCTCCACGACGACCCCACGAACCCAATAATGCATTCAGGATCGCAATGGCCCTGGACCGCTGTGTATCATCTCCATACCAGGTAGCATGCCTGCCAGGATGAACAATCACAGAAGGTGAAGCATTTCCCATTTCACGGGCAGTTTTGCGAATCACATCAGGTTTGATAGTAGTGATCCCATAAGCCCATTCCGGGGTCATATTTTCAACATGTTTTTTTAACAGGTCAAATCCATAAGTATATTTTTCAACGTATTTTTTATCGTATAATTCTTCGTTGATTATCACGTGAATCCACGCTAAAAGCAAAGCCATATCAGTAGCCGGCTTAATCGGCAACCAGAATTTTGATTTACTGGCGGCAGTCGAAAAACGTGGGTCAATGGTAATAATGGTAGCACCGTTATCAATGGCCATTGACATTTCCTGAACCTGCCCATTATGCATGTTTTCACCAATATGAGAACCGATCAGAACCATGCATTTTGTGTCGCGGATATCTGTTGGCTCAGGTGACCCCACACCGACACCAAAAGTTGATGTAAATCCAACTTCCCGAGGGCCCCGGCATTGTGCATAAGATGGAGCTACAATATTGGTTGAGCCAAATGCTTGTAACAAATGTCCCATGTGATGTCCTGAAGATCCATGATTGAATAAAGCAATGCTTTCAGGGCCAAATTCAGCTCCAACTTTTTTTAAATTAGTGGCAATAAAGTCAAATGCTTCATCCCAACTGGCTTCTCTGAATGTTGACTTTCCATCTTCTTTCCTAACTCTGATCAGGGGAGTTTTTAAGCGGTCCTTATCATTATACATTCCCACTCCTCCGGTACCTCTTGGACAAAGTCTTCCATTGCAATGAGGGTCCTCATCATTCCCTAATATCTTGACGATCTCTTTCGTTGAATTTGTATAAGTCCATCCGGCACATTTCCAAAAACACACTTCGCAATAGGTAGGCGTTCGTTGTAAATCAGAATCATCCAAAGATTGCCTTGCATCTTTAGTGAAGAGTCCACTTCCTTTTGCATAAGAAAATGAACTTGCTGCAACCGCAATCCCTGCTGTTCCCAGAGCTGATATCTTTATAAAATCTCTTCTGGTCTTCATAATAACTTATATATATATCTGAATATTTTCCTGCGGCAAATATATAATTCATGCCAATACAATATAGTTAAAAATGGGTCTGGTGAATCATGAAAATAACACTATTAGATCAAGAATTATTTGATCTATTACCGATAATTGCACGTAAATAAATTACTTTTGCATAACTGTATTAAATAGTATAGGATTATATGGCCATTCCTCTGAAAACACAAAGCTGCAAAATTTGCACCCATAAGTCGTCTTGCTTTAAAAAACTAACCCTTCCTGAATTGGAAGTCATTGATGAGAATCGTCTGGAAATTAATTATAAAAACGGAGAGATGGTATGCAAGCAGGGTTCTTTTGCATCACATATCCTGTTCTTAAAAAAAGGCTTAATTAAACTTTACATCGAAGGAAAAGATAAAAACCTGATTGTCGCCATCGTTCCTGCCGGGAATTTAATCGGTTTACCTTCTTTATTCGGAGATCCGATTTTTCATTATTCAGCGGTTACTTACGAAGATTCTACAGTTTGTTTATTAAACATTGATGTATTCAGAAATTTCACACAGGAAAATGCCTGCTTTTCTTCTGAATTGATAAAGATTATTAATGAAACTACGATTCAATCATACGATCGTTTTTTCTCCATTTCCCAAAAAAATATGCATGGCCGATATGCTGATTTGATCTCATGTTTATCAGAAAAAATTTATCAAAATCCCAAATTCAACATTACATTTTCACGTAAGGATCTTGCTGAATTGGCATCAATGTCGGCTGAAAGTTTATCAAGGGTTATCAAAGATTTTGACAAGGATAAAATTGTATCTGCAAAAGGAAAAGAATTTGAAATTCTCGACCAAAAACGACTTTTATCAATCAGTCAGAACGGCTAAGATAAAATCTAAATAGCGGGCAGCTAAAGATTCATGTTTAGAGTTTAACTATTTTTGCATCAAATTGTACAATTGAGATGCCTGCAAAAATAAGCCGTAAGAAGTTTTTCAAAATATTTGCTTATCTGCTCCTGATCCCCTTTGCCTACCTGATGAACCAGATGGTAAAGGATCATCGAAAATTTCAATCCGCTAACCGAGAATTCAGGATCAGTGATCCACCACCCGGACTTAGTATTTCGGGGCCGGTGATTATTTCAAGACTGGATAACGACATCAACATCTTTTCTTCCCGATGTACCCATTTGGGTTGCAAAATCAATAAAATAGAAAATGACGAGATCATTTGTCCATGCCATGGATCAAAATATGACAAAAAAGGAAATCCGACTAATGGGCCATCGATAAAGGCTTTAAAAAAATTGAATTTTACGATCGATGAAGCAACGCAGGAAATCGTTATTAAACTGAGTTGATGATGAGGAAACTATTTTCTAAAATAAAATCCCTATTTTTTTTCGACACCTTTGGTGCCCTCAGCATTGCTAATTTCTTGATATGTGCAGTCAGTGGTATTTTTTTAGCAATCCCTTATGATGTAAGCAATCCCTACGACTCCATTAGTTTGATCATGATTTCAAACCCAATAGGAGGCATTTTAAGAAATGCCCATTATTGGAGCGCTCAGTTTTTCCTTATTTTCTCGCTTTTGCATTTATGGGATTATTTCAATATTGATAAGGATTTTCGATTAAAAAAAGGAGTTTGGATACGCGTGGTTATATCCATCATCTTCATTTTTTATGTGATGCTTTCAGGCTTTATTCTGAAGGCCGACGCAGATAGTTTACAGGCTCGTCGGATTATCGAAGCGCTAATCGTTGGCATCCCTTTTATTGGTGACTTATTAAATTATTTATTCATAGGTCCGGAAGGAAATTTTCAATTAATCTATGTTCATCACATAGCTACCGCCAGTATTTTTATTGCCATTATTATATTCGAACATGCACGAACAATTTGGGCAAAATTACCAACCCTGTTTGCCGGGCTTTTTATCGTTTTACTTTTTAGCATATTCTTTACTGCTCCATTGCACGACGGACTATCAAGCATTGTTAAAGGGCCCTGGTATTTTGTAGGATTTCAGGAAATTTTACATTGGCTCACCCATCCTGCCTATTCATTGCTCTTTATTTTAAGTCTATTGGTTGCCACATATTATTTCCCATATTTCAAGAATAATAAAGCCAGAATCATTCGTAAAATCTTTTTTATACTCTTTTTGGCTTATCTCACGCTTTCCATAATTGGATATTTTTTCAGGGGAGAAAATTGGAAATGGAGCTGGGAATTTTGGGAAGCTCAAACTCCATTTCATGCTCAAATGATGCTGAGTGATAGGATATTAAATGAAGTGACTGAGATTCCTGAAATTATGGGAAAACGCGAGAGTTGTCTTGTTTGTCACGATCAAATGGAAGGTTTTAGTCCGGCGCACGATCCAAAAGCCATTGGTTGCGTTTCATGTCATCAGGGAAATCCTTTTGCGATTGATAAAAACCAGGCTCATCATGCAATGATTCTGATCCCCGGAAATCTTGCAGATGCAAACAGAAGCTGTGGAACAGCCGATTGCCATCCCAATATTGCAAATCGCATCCATAAAAGTATTTTAAATACCATGAGTGGGGTTGTTAGTGTTGACAAATTTGTATTCAATGAAATTGAAAGCCCCGAGGGTTTGTATGATGTAAAGGATTTAAAACAATCGGCTGCCGATAATCATTTGCGCGATTTATGTGCGAGTTGTCATCTTGGAAATCCAAAATCCGAAACGGGTCAAATTACTCAAATGACCTATGGTGGTGGATGCAATGCCTGCCATTTGAATTATTCGGATGCTGCTCTAATTGAATTGAACCAGCTAAAAACCAACCCGCCCGATTCCATAAAATATAAGTTTCATCCTTCTCTATCCCTTAATATTTCGGACGATCATTGCTTTGGCTGCCATAGCCGATCGGGTCGAATTGCGACTAATTTCAAAGGATTGTACGAAACCAAACTCGAAGAAGCCGAAGTCAGGGATTGGGAATCTTATACTTTACTCGAAGATAAACGCGTATTCACAAAAGTGAGCGACGACATCCACCATCAGCGGGGGATGCAATGCGTGGATTGCCATACTTCTTACGAAACCATGGGAGATGGGATTTTGCATCAGCATAAAGAAGATCAGATGCAGGTTCAATGCGAAGACTGTCATTTTACCGATGTCAAAGAAACCATCAAGTTTGCTGATCTGGATGCTGAATCGAAGAAAATTTTGGAAATTCGGAAGTATTCGATGAAGTCTGACAAGTATTTAAAACTTGAAAAAAGCGGAAACCCTATTACCAATTCTTTTATTGACAACCTGGGGATAGCACATTTGATCAGTAAAAACCAAAATAAGCTTTTACCCTTAAAACCCCCTTCAGTGATTTGTACCAGAGGCGATGCCCATGATGATTTGAGTTGCGGAAGTTGTCACACAGCTTGGGCACCACAATGTATTGGTTGTCATAATAATTTTGAAAAAGATACTCCAACTTACGATTTACTCGACAATAAAATGATAAAGGGAGCCTGGATTGAATATGCTGGAGCATATTTTGCCGACCCACCAACTTTAGGAATTGCTGAAAATGAAGCCGGAAAGAGGAAAATCCAGACTTTTATCCCGGGCATGATTTTAAGCATCGATAAAGGAAGCTATAAAGGCAAAAAAGAAAAAGAACTATTTCACAGATTGTTTGCACCTGCTTCGGGGCATACCACCATGGCAAAGGGAAGAACTTGTGAATCCTGCCACAATGATCCACTGGCAATTGGTTATGGTCGTGGCGAATTAAAGTATATGATAAAGGGCCATGAGGGCAAATGGGAATTTAAGCCACGATTTGCTCCAAACAAACATGATGGACTGCCTGAAGATGCCTGGATTGGATTTTTGGAAGAAGCAACAGATTTAAGGGCTACAAGAATCGGGATGAGGCCCTTTAGCCTGAAAGAACAACAAAATATTTTAACCGTTGGTTCTTGTTTGACTTGTCATAAAGGAGATTCGGAAATTATGCAAAACAGCCTTTCCGACTTTCAGCAATATTTGAGTAAGATTAGTGCTAAATGTGTGCCTCCGGTTTGGAACTAGCCTATTGATTATTTTTTATTGTCCATTGATTATTTTCAAATTTGATTTTTGATAGATCAAAATCAAATCCGCTTTCCTGAAATGTAATAAACTGATCAACTTTTGGCTCAAGCAACTTTAAATGAGGTTTCATTTCGGGTTGAGTTGCAGATCGACAAACCATAAACAATCCGGGTTCAATAAAATGCCTGAGGCCGCCCGATTCGCAAATAACAGCCGTTTCATCCGGCCAAAATTGTTGAAGCTGCTTTATCACTTCGATCAAGGCAATATCACTTTTGGTCTGCACATAAAACACCCTCGATGCACCTGCTTTCAACATTCTTGAACTATCCTTATTCCCATATGAATTTAATTCTTCAATTATTTCAAAGTTTTCGGACTTAAGGATTGGTTTTTCTGATGGAGATATTTCATGAAAATGAGGGGAAATTTTTACTCCTATTACTTTATGAGAAATTGAGGCTTGACTAATTAATGCACAAGCGAGGCTTGTTTTACCGACATTGCGGCCTGTTCCGGCAATGAGCAATAGATTGGGTTGGCTAATCATGATCTGATTTTAATTTTCCATGTAAAACGAAAAGTTCTTCCTGAGAATTAACATTAAAAAAAAGATCGTTTGAAAAATATGGGAGATCCTGACTTATAAGATATTTATAAGTTTTTACCCGTTCGAAAGCATCCGGGATTTTATAATTATTTTGCAAAATAAAATCAAGAAATGTTGATTCCACATTTTTATGATAAAAGGCACACATCGGCTCGAATCGCTGTTCGCCATGCCATGGGACAACGATATCATACTCATGTGAATTTTCAATTAATTCTTTTAAAA
>PHDM01000114.1 GCA_002840985.1 Bacteroidetes bacterium HGW-Bacteroidetes-17 | reverse complement strand
ACTTGCCGTTAGTGTAAGTTCGTGCAAGAAAGATTACATGGACACAGTTCCAACATCCGCAGTTTCTGCCGAATCTGTTACGCTTTCGGCTGATAATATGATGCTGGCATTGAATGGGATCCACCGTTCATTGTATATCCAATACAGTAGTCAGGGTGAAGGTGGTATTTTTGGGATTATGATCCTCAGGGAAATGCTGGGCGAAGATGTTGTTATGACCGAAGCCGGTAACGGATGGTATAACAATGCCTACAAATGGGTTGATCATAGAAATCAAAATGGAGGAAATACTTTATATCCATGGAGGGTTTATTACAGAATCATTGCCAATGCCAACGTTTTGATCAATGGTTATGAAAATGCAAGCGGAGATCCTGCTAAGATCAAAGCTATCGTAGGACAGGCACTGGTTTACCGTGCATGGGCTCATTTCGAGCTTGTTCAGCTTTATGCTAAACGTTACAACCCTGCCGGAGGTAACTCTCAGCTTGGTGTTCCTTATATGCTTGTTAGTACAACCGAGGGCCAGGCCAGAAATACCGTTGAAGAGGTTTATACCCAAATCAATGCCGATTTGGATCAGGCCATTATCAATTTAACCGGTTATACCCGTGCCAACCGATCACATTTTAATGTGGATGTGGCTAAAGGAATTAAGGCCCGTGTTGCCCTTGTTCAGGGTAAATATACTGAAGCCGCTACTTTTGCTGCTGCTGCCCGAACAGGCTATCCTTTAATGGACAAAGCAACTTATAAGCTTGGTTTTAACGACTATACAAATGGTGAATGGATGTGGGGTATCACTGTAGTTGAAGATCAAACCCTTTATTTCTATCATTTTGGTGCCTATATGTCAAGGAATTTCAGTTCTACCAATATCCGAACCAATCCGAAAGCAATGTTCTCTGTTTTATACAATGCACTTCCGGCAACCGATGTTCGTAAAGAATTGGTTAGTGAAAACGGTAACACTCACGTTTTCCCTGCCGGATACGGACTACTATCTTCTCACTTAAAGAGACCTTATACTTCTCAAAAGTTTCTTGCTTTTAGCAATGCTGACAGCCGTATGGATGTTCCTTTTATGCGTGCTGCCGAAATGTATTTAATCGAAGCTGAAGCTAAAGCACGTTCAGGTCAGGATGCTGCTGCACAACAATTACTTTATGATTTGAACATTAAACGAAATACCGCTTACACTAAATCTGCAAGTACAGGTACTGCATTGATCGATGAAATTATGCTGTACCGTCGTGCCGAACTATGGGGCGAAGGCTTCCGTTATAATGATCTGAAACGTTTGAACCTGCCTCTTGACAGAACCGGTGGCAATCATAGAGACGTATTAAATGCAGGATTGTTCCAGGTTCCTGCAGGTGATTTACGTTGGGAATTCTTAATTCACCAATCTGAATTGGATGCTAATCCTTTGATGGTTCAAAACGACTTATAGGACGTTGCGTTCCATCATAATTGTTCTTTAATAGGAACAACATTATAAAAAGCCGAAGAAAATAAATTTTCTTCGGCTTTTTATATAAATTCCTTTTGTTGCTTTCGAAACAACCATCAAGATCAAAAATTATTTTTATTGACGTTTTTTGAAATTTATATTTTTTTTATCCGCCATGACAATTTTTGTATTTTAGCCTTAAAACTGACACAAACAAACGATTCAACTTCATGAAACATTTACTTCGTTTCCAAAATGGCATGATTAGGTTCATTGATTATTTTTACCCCCTATGCTCAAGATTTATTCCCAACGAAACTTTTAGATATGCCGCAACCGGTGGTGCAAATACTGCGCTGGATATTCTTCTTTACTTTGTCTTTTATCGTTTCATTCTGGATAAACAAATTGTTGACTTTGGATTTGTGGCCATCAGTCCTCATATTGCTGCTTTCGTTTTTGTATTTCCAATCACATTTACTACAGGATTTTTACTTGCAAAATACATTACATTCACGAGTTCATCTTTAAAAGGAAATATTCAATTATTCAGATACGGGGTAACCGTTTTTGGTGCTATTTTAATGAATTACGCTTTATTAAAGTTATTTGTGGATGGATTTGGGTTATATGCAACCTTATCAAAGATATTAACAACGATCGTGGTTGTTACCTATAGTTATTTTGTACAACGCTTTTATTCATTTAAAACAGGCAAATCCAAGAGAGTAGTGAGTGCCTAGAGTAGGGAGTTTGGAGTTTGGAGTGCCTAAAGTGACTAGAGTTTTAAAGATTTTCCTATTGTAGTAAAAAGGGCGAGTAGTTCATTTGCTTCTAAGTCAATCGCTTCGATTGTTTCCTTCTTTATTATATTCAAATCTGCAATTATTTCAATCCAATAAAGTGTTTCACTAGCTTCGCTCTCGCAAATCTTAATTTTATTCGAAAAATCAGCCTTACTTCTGCCACGGTTAGCTTCTCTGTAATTTGCACCGATACTTGTTCCTGACTTAGTGAGCTGGTTTCTAATCACTGTAGCTTCCGGAGAATTTGGCAAAGATGCGGATAGTTTTATAATGTTAATTGCAAATTTCTTTGTTCTTTTTTCGAATTCCCTGCTAAATTACTTATTATCCATTTTTAAACTTTTAACTCCAAACTCTAGGCACTCCAAACTCCCAACTCCTCGCACTTAATCCTTCACAATAATCCATTCATTATTCAACTTGTATTCTTTAAGCCTTAAATCTTCAGTTGATTTCTTTTCGGTGAATACATCTTTTTTAACCTGCGAAAATGCGCCAAGTTTAACCTCAATAGATTTCATCGTACTTAATTTACGCTTTTTCATACTTTCGTACGACTGTGATCCATCCGAGGGCCGATCCATGATATAATTGGTAGTCACAAAATCATCACTCTGCGCAATCCAAAACACTAATTCTGTTTCTTCGTTATCCAAAACCTTAATCAACTTATTATTAAATTTGATGGTCTTTGTCGAACGTATAATAATCAGCTTATTATAGAAAATGTAATAGTTTTTATATAAATAGTATAATAAATACGCAATCCCCAAAATAAAGACGATGAGAATCGCATAGGTGACAAGGGTTTTTACATGGGTTTTTAAAAGTTTGGATTCCGACACAAGTTCCGATCTGTAATTCGACAAACTGACAAACTGAACACGTCGAATATTTTGATTGGGAAACGGTACCGTTGACAATAACAATACCTTACTTGAATTACTATAAGCCGGCTGAATCTTTGCATCAACACGTAAATCAAAATCCTCACTTATTTTGTAGGTCGAAATGTGATTGTTGAAAATATTAAAAACATAAAGTCGTGAACCTAAAATTGAAAACAGCTCTACATTGGAACTGAAAGTAATGAACGAATCATTATATTCATTATTGGCAAAAGCAACAGGCATATTAACCATTCCTATCCTGCTCCAATTTTTAGATTCCATATCCAGGCACCATAGCTCATTTGTATTATTGATCACACTCGATACTGAATTTGTATAGGCAACTCTGGCCCCTCCCCATACATATAATAAACCACGCTCTTCATTAAACAGGCTCAACAGCCGAACCTGTGATGGAGGAACCAACGTTCCATCATTTGGAAGAAAAGCAGAAAGTTTTCTGGTTTTTAAATCATATTTGGAAATAAATGATGGGTATTGAAAATAACCATATCCACTAAAATTAAATATATTGTTACGATGCACGAAATAAGTTGAAGCTGCATTTGCCCGCTGATCATACGAATTGTCCAATCGTATGATCGAATTTCCGGTAAACTCATAGATGTTCCCGCTCCCTTCAGATACCAGATAAGCCGCACTATCGGTAGTTACCCATGTTAAGTCTTTAATATCCGCCTTATCAATTATTAGGTCGTTACGCTGATAATAACTTTTTACCCAATTCCGTTCACTCACCATCTTGAGTTCCCAATACTCTTCTTTTGTGAGTATATAAAAAGCAAAATCAGATTCCTGATATCCTAAAATAAAGGTGTCCTCAATAAAAGTAGTGGCGTGCCGATCAGTAAAAAGTGGTGCATCAACCTGACCAACAGCACTATAAGAGAGTATTGACATAAATAACACCAGCAAGCTTTTCAACAATCTATTGTTTATAAAAAAATTACAAAAACCAACCTTTAATCTTTTAAGTATTTTTGCATTTTCACACATAAAAACACACTCTTTTTTTTCGTACCTTGGCCCTGAAAGCATAATAATATCAATCTTTTTGAAAAACAAACGATGTTTACAAATTTTGCTCAATTTAATAAGGGAAGAAAATATTCCCTTATGGTAAAAAAGCTAATTTTAACCCAAATATACACAATTTTCATATATTTTGACTTAAATTTCAATAATATGCTTATGCATTGTTTTTCTGATACTTACACCCTATTTATATATAGGGGATTTCTTAATTCTCCTATTAGTTCTAACAATTTTTATTTTAAGATGATGGAAAGTGGTATATTTGTTACTAATTCGTGAAATTCGCTGGGAAACTCTCATGCAATTTCTTTTAACTAAATCATAATTATTAATCATTTGTTTAATTAAAAACAAAAAACTCATGAAAATCAAAATTACACTGATTGCATTTTTCGCCTCAGCTTTGATTCTGTCAAGTTGTATGAAAAATGAAGTAAGCCCTGGTATCGAATCGGTACGTACAGCTTACGCTGCATTACTTAATGCAAAGGCACAAGCAGAAATCATTATTGCAAATGCTGACGCTGCTTATACCAATGCATTAGCTCAATATCAATTAGCTCTGGCTGCTTTAAAAGAAGCTGAAGCTGAATCTGAAACAGCTAAAGCTGACTCATTACGCGCAGACTTAGCTTTTAAAATGGACAAATGGGCTATTGAACTAGACAGTTTACAAATTGTTTATCAAACCCAAATGGACACTTATGCAGCTGCTGTTGTAACTGCAAAAAACACTCTTGTAACCAATTATTTCAATAGTTATGTAACTGCATTAACAACCATGCGTACTGCTCAAACAGCTGTTTTCACTAAACAAGCTGCTATTGTTGCTTTAGCTATCGATGTTGCTAATGGAACAACCAATACTATGCCTGGTTTACTTCAGGATTTAGAAGATGCAGAAGCTGCCTTAGCTACATTAGAAGCTGAATTGGCTGATGCCGAGGCTCTTTTAGGTGATCCAGCTGCGATCAAAGCTAAAATTGCTGAACTTCATGGTGATACTACAACTTTACAAGCTGAAATTTTAGGTTTATTAATTGAGCAAGCCGTTCTTTACCCAGATTGGCAACCTGCTTACAAAGCTGATACCACTGCAAAAGGTATTACTTCACGTGCACTAGCTGTTGCCAATGCTGCAAAAGCTGCTTATAGTGCTGCTGAAGCTACATTCCTTACAGATACCGTTGGAACTCATCCTGTACCAGAATTCTGGAAAGTTGCTCTTGACAGTGTAACTAACACTAACGCAAGATTAACCGCCGGTGCAACTGATACACTTAATTCTTATACCTTATTAAAAAATGCAACTGATACTATTGCATTAGGTACAACTGATATTACAGCTGCATTAGCTCTTGCTAATGATTCATTAGCTAAATATGCTGATACCTTAGCTGTTAAACATGCTGATTCAGTAGCTAAAGGTCTTGCTGAAGTTGCTTCAAGAGCCGCTCTTGCTGCTATTTATGCTGACAGTACTGCTAAAGAAGCACAATTACTTGTTGTTACTGACTCTGCTGCAGCACAATGGATCAGATGGCATGATGAACAAAGTCCTGTTTACGATCCACAAGCAGCTGTTGACTCTATGAAGTATCTTACATCTGCAAATGATAGTACGCTTTTAGAAGCACAATTATTTATCATTCACAATACTACAATTCCAGCTGCCGTTGCAGATACTATTGCTAAACTTGCTGCAGAGCTAACTGCAACCAATGCATACAACACTTGGAAAACAACTATCTATGATGTTATAGTACCTATTACCACAGCTAGAAAAGTTGTATTAACTGCTTCCTTAGCAACCCGTATAGCTCGTATTGCAGTTTTAACCGCTGCTCTGCCAGATTTACAATCAGATTATTTATATCACCAAACATTTATGGCTGATCTGCTTAATGCTGTAACTCTTGCTGAAGCTTATAAAGAATCTGTACGACCGGATTACGAAACTTGGAAAGCCGCATTCTACGATGAATATGTTGCAGGCCTTTTAGCTACTTATCAATCTAAAGATTCTATTTATCAGGCTAAATTAGCGATATCAAATGATACCAATGGTACTGGCCTTGCCTTAAAAAATGCAAAAGCTGCTTGGACTGCACTTGGCGTAACCATCGCTGCTAAAACAGCTGAGAAAGCAACTATCGTAACCGTACTTGCTGCTTACGGCAATGCTGATGCTTATAATGTAAATTACGTAGCTGCAATTAAAGCGCTTATCGTAACAGCTAAAGCTGATATCGTAACTGCTGAACTTGCAATTGAAACAGCTGAAACTTCTTATGTAACCAAGAAAATTGATTATGATAAATTCATGATCGAATTGGCTTCATTACAAGCAGAATTAACAACTGCTCAAGCTAATGTTGCTTTCTGGAAAGCATTATTAGACGAAGCTATTGCTGCAGCAAACTAAGCAACTTACAAATGTTTTTAAAACCTTATAATATGAAGAAAGTACTTATAGTCTTAATTTTAATATTAGGGGTTGTAACATTAGTAGGTGCTCAGGAGAATGCTTCAGGAGAATTTAACAATGGGGCAACCTGCCATAAGTTCAAGTTCAGCTTGAACTTTGGCAGAGCCTTTTCAAACTCAAACACCATTGTCCTGGATGCTTCGACTTATAACTCATACAGTTCTAGTGTACAACCTGTAGTACCATACGTTTATGGCATAAATCAATATGATAATCCATCTACCAATATGATAGGCGTAGAATTCCGTTGGATGTTTAAACCTCTCTGGAGTTTAAACCTGACCGGATTGGGGATTCTTTCAGCTAACCCAACTCAAGATGAGATTATGGGTGTGGAAGACCCTTATAGCCCAAGTTCTCCTTGGGTTATTCCAACGATCAATAGTGTACCTTTCGAAGCAGACTTTGATTGGAGCATGGAAGTTGGTGTTAGCCGATATTTTGATTTGCCAAATAAAAAGCTGTTACCTTATTTAGGATTTAGTTTTCTTTACGCACACGGATCAGATCGTTATGAAGTTCCCATGTCATCTTATGACACAGGTTCTAATCCTGTAATTGATTTTCGTGGTATGCAAAGAGGCGAAGTCCTGACTTGGGGTTTTGCAGTACCAGTTGGTTTTGAATATTATGTTTCCGAAGGATTATTTATCGGAGCATCTATTCACGCCGTAAACTACTTTTATTCGCTTGCACAATTTAACGTAGGCGAAGGTATGGATTTAGCTCGCGCTGATCATAGCACGTTTTCATTCTTAACACGACCTATGCTTAAATTAGGTATCGCGTTCTAGAAATAGAATATACGTAACACGCAAAACTGCCAGTGAGAAATCGCTGGCAGTTTTTTTATGTACTAATACTAATGTCACATCGAAAGTCACCCTGAGTCGAAGGGTGTCAAGATGGTCACATCGAGCTCTTGTACTGAGCCAGCCGAAGTATGTAGAGATGTGGTCTTCATGGAAAAGGTTCTAATAAAAAGTTCTCGACAAGCTCGAACTGACCATGTTATCGTCTTTTGATCTACCAACTTTGGCTGTCACTTCGAGCTTCCGCCAAAGGCGGAAAAATGTCGAGAAGTCTTTCATCACGTTGGACTAATCATCACCCTGAATTAGTCGTTTTTGTCACATCGAGCTTGTCGAGATGGGTCACCTCAAAAGTCACCCTGAGCTTCCGCCAAAGGAAGATAAATGTCGAAGGGCTCCTGGGATGGCATTCCAAATGGGAAGCCATCCCTTTTCCTCATCATTGGATGTCACTTCGAGCATGTCGAGAAGTCTTCATCACGCTGATCCAATCATCACTCTGAGCTTCCGCCAAAGGCAGATAAATGTCGAAGGGCTCCTAGGATGGCATTCCAAATGGGAAGCCATCCCTTTTCCTCACAAATAAATTTCCTATTCGTAAAAATTTCTTCTTTTAAGCTTCACATCAAAAAAATACATTAAATTTGCAAACCAGTAAATACGTACCTGAATGGAACACATAAATTATATAGGCCCATTGCTCGGATTATTCGCATTTATAGCCATCGGCATATTTCATCCGATTGTGATTAAGATGGAATATCATCTCGGGAAAAAAAGCTGGTGGATATTGTTATTTCCAGGTATTATTTTCATTATACTTTCCATGTTTTTCAAAGATATTTTATCGGTCGTATTTGGGGTATTTGGTTTCGCATGTATTTGGAGTACGATCGAAATATTCAAGCAACATGAGCGGGTGATAAACGGCAGGGCGAAAAAAAACCCGAAAAGAGAATATCTTAAATGATGATGTTGAATGATGAATGTAGAATGGTGAATTGTGATTATATGCAAATATGCAATAAACAATAAAAAATAATCATTAACAGGACGATATGACTTTTGAATTATTCGGGTACACTGTAAATATAATCGGGATCATCCTGGGATTCGCTTCTTTTTTGATTATCATGTTTTCGCGTTATTCGTGTATCGCAGGTGAATACCATTTCACGAAGAAACTTTGGATCGTCTTTTTGATTGTTGGTATTTTAGCGGTATTAATCTCGTTTTTATTGACAAATATCATAGTCTCAACAATCGTTGCTATCATAGGTTTTAATTACCTTTGGGGCATCAATGAAATCATTGAACAAGAAAACAGGGTAAACAAGGGATGGTTCCCCAAGAATCCTAAAAGAAGATAAAATGTTTGAAGGACTCATACAAATGCAATTGCCTTTCATCCTCATCTCCTCAGGTATTTCCTCGGGGCTGTATCTTCTGTTTTTGTTTTTCAATATCGGACAGCCTAACGTACAATCTAATACCTCTATTGAAAAAGAAGCATTTACCATTGAAGTTACAAAAGATCACTTCAATCAGGATCGTGACCTTAACACGCTATATGATTATTATAACCAACCTGCCCTTATTGCTGATCAGGTTGAACCCATTGATCCTTCTCAAATTGAAGAATTCGGGCCAATAAAATTTCGTAGTTTTAGATTTGCCCATTCATTTCATTTTGCTGAAGCAAGTTTCGGACGACCTCCCCCTACCTGCTAATTTTAGCGTTTATTAATTCGAATACCTGATCATTCAAATTTCTTAACCATAGATGCATTTCTATGGAGACTTTGCATTATTGTATCATTAAAATGATATGAAGGATCATAAATTTTTACTAACTTATTTATAATCATAACAATGAAATCTAACTATCTATTTATTCTACTATTTTTTCCTTTATTTGCCTTTTCGCAGTCCGACACTATAAATATACCTCATATCGTGATTTTAGAGGAAATTACGGTACAAGCAGAAAAAGTAACAACTAAATTACAAGAAACACCTATTGCTGTTTCTTCTATCCCTGCAAAAGTGATAGATCAGCAAAACATCAATACCATGGCAGATTTAAGCTCCCGAATCCCTAACTTTTTCGTTTTGGATTACGGTTCTAAAATGTCGCCACCCGTTTATTCGCGTGGTATGGGGCTCAGACGGGATGTGCAACCATCTGTTGGTTTATATGTTGACAATATTCCATATTTGGAAAAAGGATCCTTCAACTTTGAATTTCTTGACATTGACAGGATTGAGGTACTCCGGGGCCCGCAGGGAACACTTTACGGCAGAAATACCATGGGAGGGATCATCAAAATTTACACTCAGGATCCAAAAGCTTTATTCGGTGGTTATATCAAAACTGAATACGGAAACTATAATCAATCAAAAACCATTCTGCACATCAATCAGCCATTAAGTGCTAAGTTTTATTCAGTATTTAACCTGGCATATGCGCATGGTGACGGATATTTTACAAATCAATTTACCAATAAAAAAGCAGACGCTTATAACACCTATTCGGGCCGTCTAAAATTAGCTTATCGACCGAATAATGACTTCAAAGCTACCCTGTCGGTTGACTTTGAAAGAAACAATCAACTGGGATATGCTTACGCTATTTATAACACCGACACCCAAAAAGCAGATGCCGTCAACTACAACAGGGAAAGTGCTTACGACCGGGATCAATTATCGATTGGTTTGAATATCGAACATTTTGGAAGCTGGTTTGTTTTAAATTCATCAACCGGATATCAATACATGGAAGATAAGTTCTTCATTGATCAGGATTTTTCGCCAGCCGATATGTATTTTATTGATCAAAACCGAATCCATCATACAATTTATCAGGAGCTTAATATTCATTCGAATCCGAAAGCTAAAATTACCTGGTTATTGGGATCGATGTATTTTAAACAATTAACGGATAAAGGTGTTAACGTAACATACGGCAACGATTTCATCAATGCTTACCACCTTCCCTATACCGATTACTCTTATCTAAAAACCTACAATTTACCTACAAGCGGATTTGGTGTGTATGGCCAATCAACCATTCCATTCGGTAAATTCAAACTTACGGGAGGAATACGTTTAGATTTCGAATCTGCCAAATTAGATTATACGTATGACATGACTAAAAATGGGAATACTGAAGCAAAACCGGGTTTTAACAGTGATCTAAAATTTAATCAGTTGACACCAAAAGTTTCAATTGCCTATGTTCCATGCGATTATTTCACTGCATTTTTTACTACTACCAAAGGATTTAAAGCAGGTGGCTTTAACTTCACTTTCGAATCGGATGACGCCAGAATTTACGACCCTGAAACCAGTTGGAACTATGAATTCGGTATTAAATCAAGTTGGTTCAACAAACAATTAACTACAAATTTCAGTTTATTCCATATTGATATTGATAACCAACAAGTGGCACAACCGGTTCCGAGCGGACAAGGTTCAATGACTACGAATGCAGGAAAATCAAAAAGTCAGGGGATTGAATTTGAAGCAAATGCAGTGATCTCAAACAACTGGCAGGTATGGACGAGTTTCGGGTATACCGAAGCTAAATTTACCGAATACATTAATACTACAAATGATGATTTAAGTGGCAACCTGATCCCTAACGTACCAAAATTTACTTTTGGAATTGGTACGGATTACGCCATTGATTTTAAAGAATCATTTATCAACAAAGCGCATTTCAATCTCAGTTATCAGCACATGGGTAAAATGTATTGGGAAGAGGACAATATTGATTTCCAGAAAAGCTATGGCATTACCAACCTAAAGATTACGTTTGTGGCCTCTAAAGTTGAATTTGGATTTT
>PHDM01000113.1 GCA_002840985.1 Bacteroidetes bacterium HGW-Bacteroidetes-17 | reverse complement strand
ATTCAAAAGAAGAAATAAACGATGAAGTAATTATCGAAAATATTGGCTTAAGTAACATTCAACGTCAACTTGAACTCATTTATCCAACACATGAATTATCAATTGAAAATGGCAATATGGAATTTATTGTCAAACTTAAAATCAATCTTAACGATGGAAAAATTTAATTGCCTTATAGTTGAAGATGAGCCATTGGCTGTCGAAATATTACAAGATTATATCAGTCAGGTCCCTTTTTTAAACCTTGTTGCCATAAGTGTAGATGCAATTTATGCATTAGATGTTTTACAAAAAGAAAAAATAGATTTAATTTTTTTGGACATAAATCTTCCAAAACTTAAAGCATTCGATTTTATCAAAACCCTAAATAATCCACCACGTATTATTATTACAACTGCATACCATGAATATGCATTACTGGGATATGAACATAATGTGGTCGATTATTTAGTAAAACCCATCGAATTCAATCGCTTTTTGTTGGCTGTTAATAAACTAAAGCAATCGGACCATACAAAACATGTTCAAATGTTTGCTCAAGAAAAAGAGAAGGAATATATGTTTTTCAATATAAGTAAAAAGAAGGTAAAGATTTACCTTGATGACATCCTCTATATTGAAAGTCTCAAGGAGTACATTAGGATAGTAACCACCAATAAAACTATTCAAACCAAGTTTCAACTCAGCCAAATAGAAGCATTGCTCCCAAAGAGTCATTTTATTCGCATCCATCGCTCCTTTATCGTTGCAAAAAACAAAATAGAAGCTTTCACATCAACTGAGGTTGAAATTAACAATAAACAAATAGCGATTGGTAGAAGCTACAAAGAATTGGTACAATCCATCATAGAAAAATAAGTCTGAATCATGAAAAAATTTCCATTCATCACCCAACTTGTCGCGATCAATTTATTAAGAATATCAACGAGTCTGTTTTTAGCAGCTCATGGTGCCATTCGTTGGTACGCTGGAACAGTTAGTGGCTTTGGTGAATTTTTAAACAGTAAAGGATTTGTCATTGGTGCAGCAATTGCCTGGTTTCTAACATTTTTTGAAATAATAGGTGGCTCACTGATGGCAATCGGCTATTTTAAAAAATGGATTGCCACTGGATTTATACTGCAATTAATTATTGGAATAATCCTGGTTCATGCGCAAAATGGATGGTTTGTAGTTGGATATCAGTCTGGAGGAATGGAGTATAGTGTTTTACTTATATTATCTTTAATGTTAATTGCTTCTAGCGAAAAATAAAAGAGAATACTTTTCAGTAAAATATAAATACTTAAATTATTTACCGTTTATATAAAATTCAATCCATCCAAAGATTGAGTGTTCGCCGAACAAGTAATCGGGAGCACAAGGTTCCCCCATTTCTTACAACCTCTATGAACTTATATATGTCTTATTTTAAAACCTCTTTTCTTTAAATATTTCATCTATTTTAGATAAATTGGATTGCCTTATGATTGTGATTTTTCCAATTATAAAGGCAACCCAATTGGGCTGCCTTTATACGTTTTAAGTATGATGAAAAATTAGAATTCTTCTTCAAAAAACCGGCGTTGGGCTGGCGGATTGTTATAAAGCACTCCCCCTGCAGCTACAAATTCTTTTTCCAAAGCAGGCAATTTCACATCAAATAAATTATTTAAATCATTTGCCTTTCCTGCAAATGCTTCTTTAGCGATCGCATACTGCTCCTTTTGTGAACCTGTTACATCAACCTGTGCCGAAGCGGTTGTAAACATTGCAAACCGAACCCTGCTAGCAACGGTATTTTCGGCACCAAAACCTCCAATAATCACTTTCGCAACTGCATCCACTTCTTTTTGAAAAGCATCCAATTTATTGATCAACACACTGGCTTCAACCGGAGTGTTGGCCAGAATATTTTTCATATTGGTAATACGGGTATTCATCTCCGTAATTTTATTAGAAGCCACAACGACCTGTGTATTCAAATCACTCATTTCTTTGATGAAATTGAAGTTAGCAACATAATTTGGTGTTCCCAAAGCATTTGGCAATGAAACCACTTTAAAAGATTTAGGTTCAACCAACCGGGTAAACTTTCCATTTATATTTTTATCAATTGCAACTTTATAATCTCCGGGAGGAACTTTTGCCCCGCGATTTGCCATATAACCTAAATCCCAATCAAGGCTGTTATAACCTGTTCGTAAAGGAGCGTTAAGTTTTCTCATGATATTTCCACCTGCATCATAAACAGTGAAAATTAGTTCAGGTCTGGCCTCATTCTCTTCTGCCCTTAGTTCTTCTTCTGTTGGATAAGGATAAACCCCACCTGACTTTTCAGCGGCTTGCTGGGCCCTAATTCTTTTTTGTTTAAGAGTCTGATATCCATCTTTAATAAAATACTTAAAAGTAGCAGAAGGATCAGGATTCGGTGTTTCGTAATGAAGATCTCCCTGATAATTCATATTGGTTGATGGAAAATAAAGTAAGGCATCCTCAATTTCAAAAAGATGTGCATTCTTTTTTGAGATTTCCTCACTTATTTCTCTTAATGCAGCGTAGTTGTCGATCACATAAAATCCACGACCAAAAGTAGCAACAACCAAATCATTTTCTCGTTGCTGGATCGTCAAGTCTTTAACCTGTATGGTAGGAAGCCCATTTTTAAGCTGAACCCATTTTTTACCACCTTCAATACTAGTCCATACGCCCCATTCTGTCCCAATGAATAAAATGTTCGGGTTTTTAAAGTCCTCCTGAATGCAATAAACCGTTCCGGAAGGAAGATTTGAGGCAATAGAAGTCCAGGTTTTTCCTTTATCGGTACTCTTCAACAGATACGGAGTGAAATCACTGCTGTTTTTACGGCCGTCGAAACAGGCATAAACAGTAGCCTCCTGATGTTGGGAAGGTAAAATATAATTTACGAATGTCATTTCAGGTACTCCGGGGAACTTATCAAATTTGGTCCATTCGGCTCCATCATTTTCCGATATCCAGATTAATCCGTCATCGGTTCCTGCATAAAGCATTCCTTGTTTTACTGGTGATTCGATCAAAGCAAAAATATTACCGAATTCTGAGGTTGACAAATTCTTTGCAACTGCTTCTGGGGGCCACATTTTCCCCATCATTGGCAAGGTGTTTTTATCTATCTGTCGGGTTAAATCACCGCTGATTTTTTTCCAGCTACCGCCCATATCGGTACTTTTCAATACATAATTACCGGCGATGTACATGGTATTTGAATTAAACGGGCTGATGATATAAGGAGTGTTCCAATTCCATCGATAAGCCTCATCAATGGTTGGTTGTGGTTGAATCGAAACGCTATTTCCGGTTGTATGGTCATACCTTCTGATACCGCAATTTTGCGATTCGTGAAATGAGATATCCTGATTGGTTGGATGAGGAATCGATAAGAAGCCATCACCACCTATTGTATAGGTCCAGTCGGCATTAACCAACGATCGGCGATTAGTTTGCGATGGGCCAAACCATGAACCATTGTCCTGAGCACCTCCATATACATTATAAAAAGGATAAGCATTATCAACCCTGGCATGATAGTATTGGGTAATCGGAAGATTATTTTTAAACTGATAGGTTTTACCTCCATCATAACTTTCGTACAATCCACCGTCACATCCAACCAAATAATGATCATTGTCAGTAGGATCGATCCAAATCGCATGATTGTCGACATGTTTTGCATTTGATTCAATATTTTCCCATGTCAATCCACCATCATCAGATCGGGCATTTCGAACATCCATCAGAAATACAACATCAGGATCTTTAGGATCGGCAAAAATCTCATTATAATATTGTGGACTGCTGGCAATTTTAGTCGATCGCTTTTCCCAACTTTCACCCATGTCGCAGGAACGGTAAAATCCCCCTTTGCTATCAGGAAGTTCGATTGTAGCATAAAGGTAGTCAGGGTTTGCAGGGGAAAGTGCAATACCGATACGACCAATATCTCCACCCGGTAATCCTTTTTTAAGTTTAGTCCATGTTGCTCCTGCATCTACAGATTTATATAATGCAGATTCAGGGCCCCCGTCAATTTTTGAATAAACCCGGCGCTCTCTTTGATGAGCTGCAGCATATAAAATATTTGAATTTCTTGGATCCATCGCTATATCCGTAACTCCGGTATATTCGCCAATATGCAGAATACGATTCCACGTTTTGCCACCATCGGTGGTTTTATACAAGCCACGTTCTCCACCCGGTCCCCAGGCCTGTCCTTGCGAAGCAACATATACAATATTGCTGTTTCCTGGATCAATGATGATCTTTCCAATTTGCGAGCTGGTTTTCAAACCCATATTGGTAAAGGATTTTCCGCCATCAGTACTTTTATAAATACCATCCCCATAAGCCAGATTACGCTGAGAATTATTCTCGCCCGTACCAACCCATAATACATTTGCATTATTTGGATCCAACGCTAAACAACCAATCGAAAAAACAGACTGATCGTCAAAAATAGGCTCGAAAGTGGTTCCATGATTAATAGTTTTCCAAATTCCACCAAAAGCCACTCCTACATAATATTCGGAAGGATTGTTCGGATTAACGGCCAAATCGGAGATACGTCCTGAATAAGCAGCAGGGCCTATACTTCTGAATTTAAACATGTTTAGCATCTGACTGTTAAGCTCAAACTGTTTTTCAGTTGCTTCAGGAGCTTTTTTATTCCTTTGTGCTATCGATTGCAATGAAGGAACCATCATTAAAATGGCAAGGATAATTGCAAGTATCCATCCTTTGTTTTTTTCTTTATTCATGGTAAATTATTTATTTAATTGATCTGATTAAGTGAAGAATAAAAGTAAACAATTTGAATATCACCTTCTATTTTTTTCTACCAAAAGGTTATTTAACAAGACCTATAACTTATATCAATAGCGGAAACCAAAAATTTCAAACAATGATTTATATGAAAAGATCAGAAATAATTTAAAATATCATTAAATAAATAATTTGTGAGATAATGATCGGATGTTTCTATTAATAATTTCTTAATTTTGTTGCTCAAAGCAATTTTATATAAAATAGTTATGAGTTCGTTTAAATTATCATTCTTCTCGTTTACTATTTACCACACTGCGGTTAAATGTCACAGCATTCAAATTCCTTATAATACCACCTGGCGCGAATAATCAAAACAACATAAAATAAAGCATCATATCCAAATATTGTTCTTTCTTATATCAAATTGATGTTAGTGATATGACTTAGTTTTATTTAAATGATCGATTCGTTTTATTATTCAATGATTTTTAAATTTAATTAAATGATTACAAAGGAACTTATTGAACCCCGCAGTATTGTTGTTATAGGAGGTTCAGCAGACATACAAAAACCAGGCGGAAAAGTCTTAAAAAATATTCTGGATGGCAAATTTAAAGGTAATTTATATGTTACCAATCCAAAAGAACATACCGTTCAGGGTATTCAAAGCTTTCGTGATGCAAGCGAACTCCCTCATGTTGATCTTGCCATCATTGCCATAGCGGCACCCTATATCCTGGAAACCATCAAAACTTTAGCCTATACCAAGGGAACCAAAGCATTCATTATATTATCAGCAGGCTTTAGTGAATTTAGTAAGGAAGGAAAAAATCTTGAACAAGAAGTAGTTGAAGTCATTAATAGTGTAAATGGTAGTTTAATCGGACCGAATTGTATTGGTGTAATCCTTCCGAGCTATCATGGTGTTTTTACGCTTCCAATTCCAAAGTTAGATCCAAAAGGTTGTGATTTTATTTCAGGATCAGGTGCAACTGCTTGTTTTGTTCTTGAATCTGCAATTCCTAAAGGCCTGACATTCGCGAGTGTATTTTCTGTCGGTAATAGTGCTCAATTGGGGGTGGAAGAAGTATTGCAATATTTCGACGAAACCTTCGATCCCATGAATTGCTCAAAGGTTAAACTCCTCTATATTGAAGATATTGCCAAACCTGAATTATTGCTAAAACATGCCGCTTCGCTGATCAGGAAAGGATGTAGAATTGCTGCTATTAAAGCGGGAAGTTCGGAAGCTGGAAGCAGGGCAGCTTCTTCACATACCGGAGCGCTCGCAAGTTCAGATGTCGCAGTTAATGCGCTTTTTAAAAAAGCAGGTATCGTGCGATGCTACGGTAGGGAGGATTTGATCAATGTTGCTTCGGTTTTTATGCATCCTGCTTTAACGGGGAAAAATATATCCATTATCACACATGCAGGTGGTCCTGCTGTAATGCTTACAGATTCTTTGTCAAACGGTGGATTAAAGATCCCTGCAATTGAAGGTCCTGACGCCAAAGCTTTGCTCGATCAACTATTCCCCGGATCTTCAGTTAATAATCCAATTGATTTTTTGGCAACAGGCACAGCTGAGCAACTTGGAATCATCATCGATTTTGTAGATCAAAAATTTGACCGGATCGATGCCATGATTGTTATTTTTGGAACTCCCGGTTTATTTGATATTTCAGATGTTTATAAAGTTTTGGATGAGAAAATGAAAACTGCCAGGAAGCCTATTTTCCCTGTCCTTCCATCTGTCCAAACAGCAAATCGGGAAATCAATGAATTTTTATCCAAGGGAAGAATTAATTTCCCGGATGAAGTACTGCTTGGGGATGCCTTGGTGAAAATTTACAATACCCCTGCCCCAGCTCCTTTAAATATTGAGCTTCCTGCAATTAATAAGATTGGTATAAGAGAAGTGATCGATGAAGCTGAAAACGGTTATCTTTCACCCGAACAAATTAGCAAATTATTGGATGCTGCAGGAATAAGTCGTACAAATGAGAAGGTAGTTAACTCTGAAGCAGAAGCTGTTGAATTTGCAAAGAATGTCGGCTATCCGCTAGTAATGAAAGTTGTTGGTCCTATTCATAAATCGGATGTTGGAGGGGTTGTGCTGAATATAAATAAATTAGAAACTGTTATTGCTGAATATCATCGATTGATGAAAATTCAGGATACAACTGCTGTTTTGATGTATCCCATGCTTTTTGGAACCGAAGTTTTTATAGGGGCCAAAAGGGATGAAAAATTCGGACATCTGGTTTTATGTGGACTTGGCGGCATTTTTATCGAAGTTTTAAAAGATATCAACACGGGTATCGCTCCGCTATCAAGATCGGAAGCTCAACTTATGATAAAACAGCTAAAAGGATATGGAATTATCAAGGGAGCCAGAAAGCAAGATCCGGTTAATGAAGATTTATTTGCAGATGCCATCATGCGGATCGCTGCATTAGTTGTTGTTGCACCCGAAATTTATGAAATGGATTTAAACCCATTACTAGGAACAAGTACCAGCCTAACCGCTGTCGATGCAAGAATTAGAATTGAAAAATAAATCAGGGTTCAATGGAGGAAAGTAAGCATACTATTATCAATATTTATCGTGATATGCTTCCAAATTGTTATCCAGTAGTAAAAATAAAATATAGTTTAAACATGATTCCGTTTTACCATCTCAAACATTAACCTTAATTTTGTGAAGGCGGAATTTAAATAAAATCTTGGCATATGTTTAATAAAGCAACTGATATTAAAGAATATACCCCAATTGATACTGAAATTATCAATAGAAATTTAGAAAAAAATTTCATCACCGATATTATAAACTCACCAATCAGGGTCATTAAAAGATTGGTGAATAATATTGAGGATGAAACCGGTGTCAAATTCATTCGAATGGAAATGGGAATACCCGGTCTGCCCCCAACTCAAATTGGTGTTGATGCAGAAATAGAAGCGTTGCGTAAAGGAGTTGCTGCCATCTACCCTGATATTTATGGAATTGCTGAATTAAAAACAGAAATCTCGCGATTTGTTAAACTTTTTATGAACATAGATGTTTCTACTGAAAGCTGCATTCCTACTGTTGGAACAATGCAAGCAGGATTTGCAGCTTTCATGATGATCCATCGTATTGATCCCAAAAAGGATACCACTTTATTTATTGATCCGGGATTTGCAGTACATAAGATGCAACATAAGGTTTTGGACCTTAAATTTGAAGCATTTGACGTATATAATTTTAGAGGCGATAAATTAGAGGCCAAATTAGAATCATACCTTAAAAAAGGGAACATTTCTTCCATCCTTTACTCAAACCCTAATAATCCTTCATGGATTTGTTTTACAGAAAAAGAACTTGAAATTATTGGCAAACTGGCCACTAAATACGGCGTGATCGTAATCGAAGATTTGGCCTATTTCGGTATGGATTTCAGGGTTGACATTTCAATTCCCGGGCAGCCACCTTATCAGCCTTCAGTAGCAAAATATACTGAGAACTATATCTTATTTATATCCAGCTCAAAAGCCTTTAGTTATGCAGGACAGAGAATTGGAATGATGGTACTTTCCGATCATGTTTTTAATATTGAGTCCGACCACCTGAAGAACAATTTTATTTATAATAAGTTTGGAATGGCGATGATATTCGGAGCAATTTATACACTCAGTGCAGGCACGGCTCATTCAGCTCAATATGCACTTGCAGCCATCTTAAAAGCAACCAACGACGGTCATTTCAATTTTGTCGATAATGTGAAAGAATATGGAGCCAAAGCTAAAATCATGAAAAAACTATTTACTGATAATGGATTTGTTATTGTTTATGATAAGGATGAAGACGAGCCCATTGCAGATGGTTTCTATTTTACGGTTGCTTATCCCAGAATGGATGGCGGGCAGCTTTTAAAGGAATTATTGCATTATGGTATCAGTGCAATTTCCTTAAAAATTACAGGCAGCGAAAGAACTGAAGGCATTCGGGCTTGTACTTCACTTCCTCAACGGTCCCAATTCCCCGACCTGGAAATGCGTCTTAAAAAGTTTCACGAAAATCATCCTATAAATTAATATTATGAACCCATCTAAGATTATAGATGGGTTTTTTGTTTCCATATATCTATGCAAAAAAATATCCTAACTAAAGCTTATAATCCTGAAACATTTCGCAAAGAAGGTCATCAATTAGTTGATTTGCTTGCAGATTATTTACAGGATTGCATGTCGCAAAAAGAAATGCCGGTATTACCCTGGATAGATCCTGAAATGCAACATGCAGATTGGAAAAACTTTCTGGATAAAAAAAGTACGCCGCTGGAATTTTATCAAAAGTTTCTGGATCAATCCAATCATTTACATCATCCTAATTACATTGGCCATCAGGTTGTTCCACCACTTCCTATTGCGGCTCTTACGGATTTAATGGCTACTTTTTCAAATAATGGAATGGCTATTTATGAGATGGGACCGGCTGCTACTGCGATCGAACGAAATGTAATTGAATGGTTATTGAAGTTTTTTGGCTGGGGTAAAAATGCGAACGGATTATTGACTTCCGGTGGCTCATTGGGTAACCTGACAGGATTACTTGCTGCACGTCAGGCAGTCAAAGAATACGATGTTTGGGAATCTGGAGTTGATGGAAATCTGGCTGTTATGGTTTCCGCTGAATCTCATTATAGCATCGACAGGAGTGTGCGGATTATGGGACTTGGTGACAAAGGGATTATAAAGCTTCCGGTTGATGATCAGCATCGTATTAAAGTTGACTTATTACCTGGCATCCTGAATGAGGCAAAAAATGAAGGTAAAATTGTGATGGCTTTGGTCGGTAATGCTTGCTCTACTTCAACGGGTATTTATGATCATAATGATGAAATGGCTGATTTTTGTACCCAAAATAAAATCTGGTTCCATATTGATGGAGCTCATGGAGGAGCTGCAATTATCTCAGAAAAATACAAATATCTGACTAAAGGAATTGAAAAAGCGGATTCGGTGGTTATTGATTTTCATAAAATGATGTTGACGCCTGCTTTAACCACAGCGGTAATCTTTAAAAATGGTAAAACATCCTACGAAGCATTTACGCAAAAGGCATCCTATTTATTGAATAAAAAAGGGGAAATCAATTGGTTCGATGGTGCAGGAAGAACAATCGAATGCACGAAAAAAGCGATGGGTTTAAAAATCTATTTAATGATTAAAACTTATGGCACGGAATTATTTTCTTCATATGTCGATCAAACTTACGATCTTGCCCGTGAATTTGGCAACATTGTTCAGGAAAGTCCAGATTTTGAACTCGCAGTAGCTCCCGATTCTAATATCGTTTGTTTCCGGCTAATCCCAGAAGGGATTACCGAGCATGAAACAAACGAACTTAACAGCAAAATAAGGGAACGGATAAAAATTGATGGAATCTTTTATATCGTTCAAACCGTGATCAATGAAAAAGTATATTTCAGGATCACCATTATGAACCCATTTACGACGTTAGAAATCCTAAAAAAGCTTCTATTTATGATTCGAAGCATTTCTGTAGATTTAAGTAACAAATTTTTATAAAAAGCCCATTATTTAGGAAAAAGAGAATCGACTTTAATACCAAGAATTTGCTTTTTTTTCCTTAATTTTGTTGCATTAGAGTATAAATAATTTACGAATAAATATCAAGTCATCATGGCAAAAGTTAGAGGAGTAATTATCGTTGATACTGAAAAATGCAAGGGTTGCGAAGTTTGCGTTGGCAATTGTCCAACCGAAGTGATAGGCATGTCTGATAATGTGAACGGAAAAGGTTATCATTACGCTTATATGGCACAACCAGATGCATGCACCGGATGTTCAAATTGCGCGATCGTCTGTCCCGACGGTGTAATTACCGTCTATCGAAAAAAAATCACCGTAGAAGTTTAACCTATAAAATAAAAGCATAATGGGTGAATTAAAATTAATGAAAGGTAACGAAGCCATCGCTGAGGCTGCAATAAGAGCTGGCGTTGATGCGTATTTTGGTTACCCTATCACACCTCAAACAGAAATTATTGAATACTTAATGGCTGAAAAACCACATGAAAGAACAGGTATGGTGGTATTACAGGCCGAAAGTGAAATTGCTGCCATCAACATGGTTTATGGAGCGGCAGGAGTTGGGAAAAAAGCAATGACTTCTTCTTCGAGTCCAGGTATCAGCTTAAAGATGGAAGGAATATCTTATATGGCAGGAGCCGAACTTCCGGCAGTTATTGTTAATGTTGCCCGCGGAGGACCAGGTTTAGGAACCATTCAGCCTTCACAGGCCGACTATTTTCAGGCTACAAAAGGTGGTGGTCATGGCGATTATCGTATGGTAGTTCTTGCGCCGGCATCTGTTCAGGAAATGTCTGATTTTGTTTCATTAGCGTTTGATTTGGCTTTTAAATACCGTAATCCCGTTATGATTTTGAGTGATGGAGTGATTGGTCAAATGATGGAAAAAGTTGAACTAAAGGATGCCGTTCCCAGATGGACAAATGAGGAAATTAAAAAGATGTCACCTTGGGCTACGATCGGCAAACCTAAAACTCGTGAACATAATATTATCACTTCTCTGGATCTGGATTCATCCCGACAGGAAAAACATAATGAAAAACTCCTGGCCAAATATAATGAGATGAGAGCCAAAGAAGTTCGATTTGAAAAAATTGAATGTGACGATGATATTGATTA